>NZ_JABXWD010000109.1 GCF_019173545.1 Candidatus Magnetobacterium casense
AGAGCCTCACGAACGTCTCCGCCCTGGCCGCCGACAGGGAACAGGCCGCCGGATACGCAGCCGGCCTTGGCAGGGACGCAGTGACCATCGCCCTCTTTGTGCCCTCCGACGACGAAGACGTACATGCGCAATTATCCGGGATGAACGTGGTTGGGCAGGTGAGGGTGACCGTGGTGTCCATGTTGTCGTGTCTTGATTGTGGATAGGCGACCGGTAACGTGAAGCGTGCAGAGATACTGAGCTGGTGTCTCTACGACCTGGCAAGTGCCAGTTATCGGGCCATTATAATGACCGTCGTCTATCCGGTCTATTTCGTGGACAAGGTGGTTGGCAATGCCGGTGGCGAGGGGGACCTGTGGTGGGGACGGGTGATTTCGTTGAGCATGGCCATTGTGGCTATGATGGCGCCTGTTATCGGTGCTTTTGCAGACTACGGCGGAGTCAGAAAGCGCTTTCTGGCCATATCTACGCTGGTATCCGTGACGGCCATTGCGGCCCTGTACGTGGTCAAACCGGGGATGGTACTCTATGGCGTTGTCCTGGTGATCATAGCCAATATCGGATACGAAACCGCCATGGTCTTTTACAACGCCTACCTCAGCGACATCGCAGAGACGCACTACCAGGGACGTGTATCGGCATGGGGGTTTGCCCTTGGATACCTGGGGTCGCTGATGTCACTGGGTATAGCCTGGCCGCTTGTCAATGCCCAGGCGTTGGGGACGCTGTGGCTTGCAACGGCTGTGTTTTTCCTGGTCTTTTCGCTACCGGCATTTATCTATCTGCCCGCCGACAAAAAGACCGCCACTGTGGCCGGCTCCATCTCCGGACATCTCGGAACGCTTGCCGACAACTTCAGACAGCTGTGGCAGATGAGTCAACTGAAAAAGTTCATGCTTGCCTACTTCTTCTACGCAGACGGCACAAACACGGTTATTGCATTTTCAAGCATCTACGCCGCCACCACCATAAAAGTACCCACCGCTCAACTCATCTATCTGTTTTTGATAGTCCAGGTTACGGCCATAGTTGGCGCCGTGGTCATGGCCAACCCCATTGACAAGTGGGGTGGCAAAAAGGTCATCGTTATATCCCTGCTGCACTGGAGCTGTATAACCATCAGCGCATACTTTATCACGACACAGACGGCGTTCTTTCTGCTGTGTGCCGCAGCCGGTCTGGGACTTGGCACCATACAGGCTGCCTCGAGGACGTACTTTGCCGGTTTTATTCCCCACGGCAGACAGGCCGAGTTCTTTGGCCTCTACGCCATGATCGGCAAGACTTCGGCCATCTTAGGCCCCCTGCTCTTTGGCGCCCTGTCGGCACACTTCAAAAGCCAACGACCTGCCATCATCTCCATCACCCTGCTCTTTGTCGCCGGACTTGCTTTCATCCTCACGGTGAAAAAACAGAATTCCCTGGTCTAACCCGTCAGCAATTCTCAGTGAGTTCGCAATGTGGCTTTTTACAAGAATTTTGCTGTGGAATATGACATTGTCAAAATAAATACAAATGCGATTGTCCTGATATTTATCCGGATATGGTATAATCTGAATATGGCGTTACCGCAAAGTTAAAGAGTACAAAAATAAAACAAGGAGGAACATCAGACCATGAGAACAAAAGTTATTGTTTTTACGATTGTCCTAACCATAGTTCTGACTCTGCCGCTGTGGGCACAGACGTATTACGTTTCAAGTTCCACGGGGGTGGATTCAAATGACGGACGGACACAAACCACCCCGTTTATGTCCGTAACGAAGGTGAACTCGCTCAACCTGACTGCCGGGGATCAGGTGCTGTTCAAGTGCGGTGATACTTGGCGCGTTGAGACCCTGATCGTGACAAAGTCCGGCACGGAGACAAACCCCATTACGTACTCCTCATATCCGCAGGGGTGCGAGGATAAGCCAATTCTCTCAGGCTCCAGACCAATCAGCGGATGGGAGCCTTATAGCGGCAATATCTATGTCGCCGACCTGACCAAAGGCAATAACACCGGAATGTTTACAAGGGGGATCAACCAGCTCTTCAAAAATGGCAAGCGTCTGAGACTGGGTCGCTGGCCAAACACAGGCGAGGCCGACAACGGCTATTCCACCATCGATGGCGCCCCCAATTTAAAGACGATTGTCGATAACGAGCTTCCCAATGCGGATTGGACAAATGCGGTTGTCCACATTAAGGGGATGCGGTGGTATATAATCAATCGTGAAGTAACCGGTTCGTCGGGGACTACGTTGTCTCTGGCCGTTGACACGGAGTGCTGGTATGGATGTACAGGGTGGGGGTACTTTATCAATAACCACATGGCGACACTGGACCAGGACGGCGAATGGTATTATGACAGCGCATCCAACAAGGTATATCTCTACTCTGCCACCGGCAGCCCTGCCGACGCAGCGATGGAAGGCTCTGTTGTTGTTGAGGGTGACGCTAAGTTTATGGGTGCAATAATCCTGGGACTTCACCTGAAGACTCATATCACGGATGTGGTCATAGAAAACCTGGTGATAAAGAACTGGTTTGCCAACGGAATCACGACACCACAAAACCTTGAAACGGATGACAACAACCGCATCGTCATCCGGAATAACCTCATCAAGGACGTTGATTCAATTGGCCTGAATCTCTCCACATGGGTATGGAACGCCTCAAATGGCGCAAGCGGCTGGAGGGGCGGACACAACCAGACCATCACGGGTAATGTCATAGATGGTGCCAATCATTACGGGATAACCAGCTATGCCTATGGCACCGTCTTTGAAGATAACGAAATCAGAGACATCGGGCTGGTTGAAAACGCCGGCAGGTCTGGAATCGGTTGCGGCTACGACGGCGGCGAAGGGGCTTGTTCCGAATGTGGCAATGGCATGAGGTTCAGGGTCGATAACGTCGCCTACTCAAGCCACAGCAATACCATCAGGTATAATCGGGTATTACGGTCAGGATATTCGGGTATCATGGAGTTTGGCTCAAACGAACTGATTGAAAACAACTATGTCAAGGAGGCGTGTTTTTCAAAGGGCGACTGTGGCGGGATACATGTCTATGGCAGAAACAGTCTGTCGTCTACGCCGGCTCACGATGTGACCATACGCAACAACATCGTTGTTGACACCATTGGAAATACGGATGGCGTAATAACAGGCTACAGACCCCTTTTTGGTATGGGCATCTATATCTATAATTATGCCAAAGACGTAGAGGTAACCGGCAATACGATCATCAATTCCTCGGTAGATGGCATATTGTATGGAGCCTCATCAACGGGACTTGTGAACAACAACACGATGTATGATAACTCCTCGGGTTCGATGGATACCAGGGGGCAGGCGGGTTTCTATTATGAGGGAGGAACAAACATAAAGGAATTCAAGGATAATATATTGTACGGGCTGAGGGGAGGAGCCAGGACCCTGGTAGTGTCTGATAAGAACGTCATAACGGCTTCAGACAGAAACTACTATTTTCATCCCTTCCTGCCGAAAAGCATATTTTCAGAGGAGGTATATTCGTCAGCGAAATATATGAATCTCCAGGATTGGAGGGCATATAGCGGTCAGGATGCAAATTCCAGGGAGAACTGGTTTACGTTGGCCGCAACAGACAAGGCATTATCCGTGATACACTACAACCCCACCAGGGAGGCCAAGACCATAGACCTTGCAGGCAAGGGGTACTTCGATATAGACCAGGGGTTGCTCAAGGGCAACATAACTCTCAAGCCTTTTGAGTCAAAGATACTGATCGATTGTCAGTGTACCGTATCCGCAACAACACCGCGGTACGATTTTGACGGCGATGGCAAGGCTGACGTGTTGTGGCGCAACAAGGCAACCGGAGACACGGCCATATGGCTGATGCGTGGCACGGAGATAATCGGCGGAGGTATTGTTGCCAGTGGGATTGCCGCCGGATGGATCATCAGGGCAGTTGGCGACTTTAATGCTGATGGCAAAAGTGACGTTCTCTGGCAGGATACCGTCACGGGTGATGTTGCAATCTGGCTCATGGAAGGAGGGTCGATTAAGACCGGGGGATACGTTCTGAGGGCAATGCCGGTTCAATGGGAGCTTGTGTCATCGGGGGACTTTAATGGCGACAAAAAGCTCGACGTTCTCTGGAGAAACACGAGCAGCGGCGACATATATCTCTGGCTCATGGATGGCACAACGATAGCCGGTGGTGGCCACATTGTCCGGGGGATGAGTTCGGATTGGGCGATCAAGGCCGTAGCCGATCTGGACGGAGACGGCAAGAGCGACATAGTCTGGCAACAGACCACAAGCGGAGATGTTGCAGGGTGGTTGATGTCCGGAGTGGGGATATCCGGTGGCAACTATATTGCGAAGGGAATTCCGGGCAACTGGCAGATAAATACGGCGGAGGATTTTGACGGCAATGGCAAGGCCGACGTTCTCTGGCAAGACACCACCACGGGCGATGTTGCCATGTGGCTGATGGATGGCCTGAGCATCAGCGGAGGGGGTTATGTAGCACGCGGGGTTGGCGGTAACTGGAAACTCCGTGTGGTTGCCGACTACAGCGGCGATGGCAAGGCCGACGTCCTCTGGCAGGAAACCACCACGGGCGATGTTGCCGTTTGGCTGATGGATGGCACAAAGACAACCGCTGCCGGTTATGCCGCACGTGGCCTCGGCAGTCAGTGGGAGGTCAGGTAGAGCCAGGAAACACATAAGCAGAAGAGCATAAGTAGCTATAACGTAATTCACCCAATTAAAGAAAGAAAGGGGCGGCTCGCCCCTCGCTGACCCCTTGACCCCATAAGGCTGGTGATGTTATACATGTTTATGCTCCCTTACTTATACGCGCAGTCCTCCTGGGTGCAGCCATCAGTATAAACGGACTCATACATCTACGTGCAATAAAACTGACAAGAGATAATACCTTACTAATCAACACAAGAAACCTCCTCTTGATTTATCGCGAAATTACTGTAATTTATCGTGAATTTAAAATGCAATTAAAATGTTCGTTACGCTATCCCCAAACAGCGCCTTACTCGTAGTTTATTGCCTCTTATCTACATTTTAGAATAATTTTATACTTAGTTTATAAAGAAAGTCAAGAGAAAAAATTTATATTGTCACAGCAAAATACCTGCCCTGCCCTATTTGGACAACGACAACCACACGAGGTAGCCCTGCACAACCGGAAGTGACAGCAGACACTGAAGCCTTATCGGTCAAAAGCCACTACAAGGGAACTTATAAGCCCTGAAGGACTACCTGCGATTGAACTTATTATTGAACTTATTTATGTGTGGTTACCGCTCGGCCGGAAACACCCTTGCCAGCCACAGCAACCAGCCATCGGCCAGGTGGTCGGTTACCAACGATGACAGGACGTCGTTGGCCTTGACGTTTAACTCCTTGATTTCAGCGCTCATTGGTGACAACAGTTCCACGACCCTGCCGGAACTGGCAAGGAGTCTGGCAAAGGGGTCGCCTCCCTTTACGTAATCGAGGTTCCTGATGAAGTCCACGTACATGAGTTCACCGCATGAGACCTGGTCACGCAGGTCGCAGCCCATTTCCCAGAGGTTATCCCCCAGGGGTCTTGCCCACACGCCTTCCTTGTAATAGATGTGAGGGTTTTCCGTGCCACGTAACGGCACTATGTATTCCCTGAACTCGTTGATGTAGGACTGGCGCAACACCCAACCCTTTTGGTCAAATATCTTGTTGGCGATATTGATCATAAAGTCCGGGGTAAAGGGCTTTTCAACGTACTCAAACGCACCGAGCCTGATACACGCCCGGGCATCCTCAATGGTTGGATAGCCGGTTATCATTACAACATCGGTCTTTGGGTTGATGATCTTTGCTTCTTTGAGGACGCCTATGCCGTTTATATCGGGCAACCTTATGTCCGAGATCAGGAGGTCGTACTGGTCTCTGCCGAGTTGATTAAGCGCCTCTTCCCCCTTGTTGGCCGTGACTATGTCAAATCCCTCGGCACCAAGGATGCGCTTGCAGCTCATCGTTATGACGGAGTCGTCATCAAGTATCAGGATAGAACCTTTTCCCATTATCTTACCTCCATGGCTTGTATATGTTTATCACTTGTCAATGTTTGTCTTTTTGGGTTTGTCTTTTTGTGCTTGTCTTTTTGTGCTTGTCTTTTTGTGCTTGTCTTTTTGTGCTTGTCTTTTGATAGTTGCCGTACTTTGCGGGCGGTTGTCTCTTTTAGTCATAAAATAATGTGCTAACGCTTGAATCGGCAACGGCAAGCAGTTGTTCCGGCAAAAAAGGTTTTTTCAGGAAAATGGCCGCACCTAACTCCACAGACTTAAGCCTGGTATCATCCGTCCCATAGCCCGTCATGACAACGACCTTAAGGTGTGGCCACTTCTCCCGTAAGACACTGATCAGCTCAAAACCGTCCATCTCAGGCATCATCAGGTCGGTGATCACGAGGTCATAGTGTCCGTTCTCTATAGAGGCCAGCGCCATTAGTCCCGATGATGCCAGTACCACATCATAGCCTTCGGTCTCAAGGACGCGCTTGCAGCTTATCCGTACTATTTCCTCGTCATCAATGACCAGCACCCTCTTTTTACCCATTGTGGTTGCCTCTGTCATTGTACCATCGAGAGTTTTTTCAAGTCTACAGCCACCATCGCTGATATTAGTGCTCCGTAGTTGCTGCTTTTCAGATCGATGGCGGCCACGTTTCGGTTATCGAGATGTACCATGGTTGTCACAATGCAATATCGTCAATATAGCTTGCTACTTCTTTTCGGTAATCTTAACGGAAAAGTCATAGACCCTCTTAACAGACTCCAGTACGCCGCCAAGGTAAGATTTTGTTTCCTCAGATAACTCGATGCCTCTTCTCTGCAGCTCTTTGAGGAATATTTCGGCGTCTTTTTGTTCCCAGACTCCCTTTGTCTTTTTAATGAACTCCACCGTATGTTCGGATATCTCTAACAGTGTGTTTCTAACGTTTTCCGTGGTAGCGGAGGCGTTGTAGAGCTTTTTCATGGCTTCAAGCATAGAGCCAATATAACGCTGTACGTCCTCAGACACATCCACTCCCTTTTTTTGCACACCGGATAAGAAATCCAACCAGGCCGAGTGATCCCATGCTCCCTTCTGACGCTCGACAAAACTGCCGGCAATTCGTACCAGCTCATCAAACAGTTCACTTACCCTTGCTGCCATACATTGCCCTCCACATTAAGATTTTTTTATAATCGTACTTACAAAGTACACGATATTTATTATACACCAGCAAGGATATTTTTTAAAAGCAACCCGCCTCTCATAATAATCCTGCTACTTGTAAAAACGATGCGAAATTGATTAATATAATATATGGTTGACTATATCCCTTTTGAAGATTGCCTTTATATAAAGTAACAATGGGAAACGCTATGAAGCTCTTGGCAAGGTGGCCTACTAGGCCCATATGATCAGCCGAGAATCCCTCAGTGCATACATCAAATCCAGAAAAAAGCCGGTGTCCTTCAGGGTCATGTCCAAGGAGTTTTGCACTACAAAGAAGGAGTCCAATTCGCTAAAAAAGATGCTCCGGCAGATGGTCAGAGATGGTGACATAGCCATTACCCCCGGCGGACTGTATGACAAGAAACACGAGAGCGCCATTGCCACGGGATACTTCGAGGCCAACAGGGAGGGCTATGGCTTTGTGGTACTGGAAACACCCGGAGAGCGTGACGTCTTCATCCCGCAGCGAAAGACAATGGGAGCAATGGATGCCGACAGGGTGATTGCCGTGATTGAGAATCCGGTCAGGAGAGATGGCCGGATCGTCAAGATATTGCAACGTGCCCATGCAAACGTTGTTGGCAGGCTGATATGCACCAACGGAAGGTATTACGTACAGCCCAAGAAGCGCTCCATCCCATTTACGATAGACATCCCGAAGCTCAAGAAGGACAAGGCCAAGGAGGGGGATACGGTCATTGTCGAGATCAAGCAGTACGACTCCGACGATGCCCCTGCCGTGGGAAAGATATTGAAGGTGCTTGAGGTAGCCGACGCACCCGTTTCCGAAATAGACTCTATCGTGGAAGAGTTTGGCTTGCCCAAGAGGTTTTCTACGACGGTTTCGGAGGAGGCCAGGCAACTGCCTCATCACATCACGCCGGATATCATTGCACAGAGGCACGACCTGCGAGCCCTCAACACGGTGACCATCGACGGCGAAAAGGCAAAGGACTTTGACGACGCCATATCGATTGTCAAGACCCCTGAGGGTTACAGGCTCTACGTCCACATTGCCGACGTGTCGCACTTTGTCCCCTGGGAGTCCAACATAGACGTGGAGGCCAGGCAGCGCGGCACAAGCGTGTATCTCCCCGACAGGGTGATCCCGATGTTGCCCAAGCGGCTGTCTGAGGAGTTGTGCAGTCTCAGACCCAACAGGGACAGGTTGGCATTTACGGTTGAGATGGCTTTTACCGACGAGGGGCAGCGCACAGGCGTTTCATGTTACACCTCCGTCATCAACAGCAACGAGCGGATGACATACACGGACGTCTCACGGATGCTCAACGATGGCGATAAGGCGCTCAGGCAGCGTTATAGCTATCTCCTGGGTGACTTTGAGCTTATGGAGGGACTCTGTGCGGCCCTGCGGCAGCGCAGGATGAAGCGCGGAAGTCTGGACTTCGACCTGCCCGAACCGGAGGTCATCATTGACATCTTGGGCAACCTTGAGGGGATCGTGAGTGTCAGACGCAATCCCGCCCATATGCTCATTGAGGAGTTTATGATAGCGGCAAACGAGGCCGTGGCCAAGCGTATAGCCGATGCCGGTGTCCCGTCACTCTACAGGATACACGAGGAGCCTGACCAGCGAAAGATGATTGATATCATCAAGGTAGCCCGGCATCTGATCAATGTGGGCAGGCAGCGGTTGAGTCCGCGTGACATGCCACGGTTGATCGACAAAGCTCGTGGCGGGCCATATGAGGAGCTTATAAACTACCTCGTACTGAGGAGTCTCAAGCAGGCGCGGTATTCGGTGACGAACGTGGGACACTTTGGGTTGGCATCGGAGTGTTACACGCACTTTACGTCGCCCATCCGGCGGTATCCCGACCTTGTGGTGCACAGGGTCTTGCGGGACGTCCTGGCCAACAAACGCCTCTCTGACAAAAAGCTGAAGGCATTTGAGGCCGCCCTTGGCGACATAGCGTTTCATTCGTCGGCCAGGGAGCGGATTGCCGATGACGTTGAGCGCGAAACGCTAAAGGCCCTTCGTGCGTGGCTGATGAAGGGGATGGTGGGCAAAACCCTTGAGGGCAGCATCGTAGGCATCAATGCCGGTGGATTGAAGGTGAGGCTCAAGGATTACTTTGTTGACGGCTTCCTGGACATCTCGGCGATGGTTGGCGATAGTTACGTCTATGACGAGGCTGATCTGTCGATAAAGGGCATCCGGACAAAGAAGCGCTTCTTCATCGGCGACAAGCTATCCGTGCGGATCAGCGGCGTAGACATGCAAGAACGTGAAGTCTTTTTCGCCATGTAACGGAAGAACAGAAGAAAGACAGAGAAAAGGGGCGGCTCCGCTTCTTGTCGCTCCAGGACGCTCCTGGCCCCCTTCAGAACCCCCTGCAAGGGGACCAGTCCCCTTTACCGCCACCTATCCTGTGACACTGCGGGTGTATGGCAAGAGACCTCCCTGGAGGATGACCTTTGCCTCACGCTCGTTGAGGTTCGCCGCACATGTAAATGAGTACTTGCCTGCCCAGGTACACATTGGCATCCTTGGTACCGGAACGACCCTCGAAGTTCCGATTAAAACTCCGCACTGATACGTGAGCACTGCCC
>NZ_JABXWD010000011.1 GCF_019173545.1 Candidatus Magnetobacterium casense
AAAGCCGATAAAAAATCTTGACTTATGGTAAACCATAATGTTATTACATCTGTAGTGTTCTGCCGGTATTGCGGCAGAGATGATAAATACGCTGGCACAGGGCGGCATTCAACGGCACAGGGCGGCACCCGGCAGCACAGGGTTGCGCTAGGGTGGTTTATATCCGTCCCATTCGGAATATGCCATGATAGACGGCCAGCAGATTATTTGGAGGATAGGTGAGTACGTTTACGCTTGGCGGCATACATCCGCCTGAGCATAAAGAGTTGGCCTGCAGCGCGGCTATTGAGGTGTGTAAGCCTCCTCAGCGGGCCGTTGTACCGTTAAGCCAGCATATTGGCGCGCCGTGTAAATGCCTGGTTGAAGTCGGCCAGAGGGTGGTAACTGGACAGTTAATAGGGAATCCCGAGGGTTTTGTCTCAGCCCCGGTACACGCATCGATTGCAGGCAAGGTGACGGCCATAGAGGCCTTTCCTGCTCCCATTGGCAAAATGGTACCATCTGTCGTTATAGAAAACGATAAATCCGGCGAATGGGCACCCCTTGAAGACGACCCAGGCTATTTAGAGCGCACAGCTGATATACTCAAAGGACGCATAAAGGCCGCCGGTATCGTAGGCATGGGCGGGGCCACGTTTCCAACGGTAGTTAAACTATCCCCTCCAAAAGAGAAAAAGATCGACGCCGTGATTATAAACGGGGCCGAGTGTGAACCTTACCTGACGGCAGACCACAGGGTGATGTTAGAGACTCCACGAGAGATAATCGAAGGCCTTAAGATACTTATGAAAGTCCTTGAATTAGACAGGGGCTATATCGGAATCGAAGAGAACAAACCAGATGCCATCGAGAAACTAAAAGAGGTCGTGTCAAACGAAAAAAATATAGAAGTGCAGACACTAATGACAAAATATCCGCAGGGTGCGGAAAAAATGCTGATTAAGTCTATATTAAACCGCGAAGTACCGGCAGGCGGGCTGCCCATGGACGTCGGTGTGGTGGTACAAAACGTCGGCACCGCGTATGCTGTCTATGAGGCATGCCGCTATGGAAAGCCGCTGATGGAAAGGGTAGTCAGCGTAACCGGTACTGGCGTAACGACCCCGAAAAATCTGAGGGCGAGGATAGGCACGTCTGTGTCGCAGCTTCTTGAGGCCTGCGGCGGGCTCAGAAATGGAGCGGTTAAAGTAATATCCGGCGGCCCGATGATGGGCTTTGCCATATACGACCTCGATACACCGGTAACGAAAGGGACTTCCGGCATCGTGGCAATGGAAGATAAAGACATAACGCATCGGACTAAGTTTAACCACTGCATAAGATGCGGGCGATGCGTAGAGGCGTGTCCGATGGGGCTGATGCCCCTGATGCTCAGTATCTACTCAGAGAAGGGCCTGTTTGCCGATGCAAAGGACTATCACCTGTTTGACTGCTTTGAGTGCGGCTCATGCGCGTATGTATGTCCGTCAAAAAGGCCTATAGTCCAGCAGATAAGGCTGGCCAAGACAATGGTAAAACCATAGTGAAAATCACTATTATTAAGGATAAATAAATGGAACTGAACAAACAAGGATTGATAGTCTCGGTAAGCCCTCATATAAGCAGCGAGGAGACGGTGCCGAGGATAATGTGGACGGTGAGTATCAGCCTGATACCGGCCATGGTGATGGGGATATATTACTTTGGGCCGAGGGCGGTTTATGTGACGGCCCTGTGTATAATCGGCTCGATGCTCAGTGAATGGTTCGTGCAGAGATTAGCGGGGAAAGAGATAACCCTGACCGATGGGAGCGCGTTCCTAACCGGCCTCTTGCTTGGCCTGAACATGCCTTCTACAATACCTTTTTATATAGCGCTGATAAGCAGTTTCGTAAGCGTAGGGATAACAAAGCAGCTTTTTGGCGGGCTTGGGTATAATATTTTCAATCCGGCCCTGATTGGACGCGCCTTTGCCCTGATAACATGGCCCCGTGCCATGACTACGTGGGCAGTGCCGGATGCGGCTTTTCTGGCCATAAATGCAAAGACCACTGCCACACCGCTTGGAATTCTCAAGGAGGAGGGTATTGGTAAGCTCGTTGAGGTATTCGGCGACAAGTTAAGCCTGTACAAAGAACTTCTAATCGGGCACAGGGCGGGCTCATTAGGTGAGACATCTATGATTGCGATACTGATAGGTGCGGCTTTTCTGGTCTATCGCAGGTATATATCCTTGCGGATTCCGCTGTCATTTCTCGCTACGGTTGCGGTAGGGGCGTGGATTTTTGGCGGCAAGGGCGGCTTGTTTACTGGGGACCCGATAGTGCATCTCTTAAGCGGAGGCCTAATGCTGGGTGCTTTTTTCATGGCAACGGACTATGTAACCTGCCCAACCGTCTGGAGGGGCCAAATACTGTTCGGGATTGGGTGCGGGTTTCTGACAATATTAATAAGGTTAAAGGCTGGTTATCCTGAAGGCGTGATGTTTGCGATTTTAATAATGAACTGCTTCGCTCCGCTGATAGACAGAAATTGCAGGACGCAGGTCTTTGGGGCCAAAAAGGATAAAAAATCATAATGACCACTAAGGAAATCATAAAAATAACCATCAATCTGCTCGTAATATACGTAGTGGGCGGCGTGGTCCTTGCATCCCTTTACGCCTACACCTCGCCAATAATATTCCAGCAGAACGAAAAGGAAAAGAAGGAGGCCCTGCAAAAAATGATTCCCGAGGCCGATAAGATAGAAAAACTCGGCGACTGGTACCCCCACGACAAGCACGCCGAGTACTTCGCGGCAAAGAAGGACGGCCAGACCCTGGGCTATATCGTGCAGGTCTACGGCAAGGGCTACTCCGGCTACATAAACATTTTATTTTCGGTAAACAAGGACTTAATAGTACAGAAGGTGGATGTGTTGAAGCAGACAGAGACCCCCGGTCTTGGGGACGAGATAGAGACGCCGGCCTTTCTTGGGCAGTTTAAGGGCAAGGACACCGAACACCTGAAGGTGAAAAAAGAAGAGACAAAAGAATACGTACAGGCAATAACCGGAGCAACTATCTCCTCGAGAGCGCTTACGGAAGACGGAGTAAGAAACGGTAATATATTCCTTGATAAGGCCCTTAAAGGGGTCAGCGACCCCCCGCATAATGGGGTTGGCAACCCCTCGCATAATGGGGTCAGCAACCCCCCGCGCAATGGGGTCAGCGACCCCCAGCGTAATGGGGTGGACAAACCCGAAGGAGGGAAACCGCATGGAAGCCGCTAATCCACAAAAAGGGGTCAGCGACCCCCCGCATAATGGGGTCAGCGACCCCCAGCGTAATATAGATTACTGGAAGGTTACACTAAGCGGGATTTTTAAAGAAAACGCCATATTCCGCCTTGCCATCAGCCTGTGTCCGGCGATAGCCGTAACAACGGGCCTAAGGACCGGCGTGTTGATGGGTGTTGCCGTTGTATTTGTAAACGTAATGGTAAACGTTACCGTATCTGCCATAAGGGCATTTATCCATCCGAGGATAAGAATGCCGATCTTTATGCTGATAATATCGGGCTGGGTTACGGTGGCAGATTTGTCGATGGCGGCCTTTGCGCGAGAGGCTTATAAACAAATGGGCCTATATATACAGCTTATTGTGGCCTTTGCGTCGATATTCACGAGGGCGGAGATATTCGCGAGTAAGAACAAGATAGTCCCGTCGTTTTTTGACGGCATAGGGATGGGCGTCGGTTTTATGTTTGCCCTGATAACTATTAGTTTCTTTAGAGAACTGCTGGGGAAGGGGACGTTATGGGGTATCTCCATATTAGGGGCAAAGCCGTTGCTGATAATGTTGCTGCCAACTGGGGGGTTCTTAGCAACCGGCATACTGATGGGATTTTTTAACTGGATAGACATAAGGTTCTATGGCGGCAAAGGGGCCGGCGGGGCCGGCGGCCATTAACACGGCCTGATGTTAAGGAGGATAATGATATGGAAAAAGAGCTGACGAAACTATTTGAGATATTTATAGCGTCCTCGTTGATAAACAACTTTGTATTTACGAGATTCTTAGGGCTGTGCATATTTTTTGGCGTTACGAAAAAGGTAGAGACCGCAGTCGGAATGAGCATTACGTTTACGGCTGTGATGATGATATCTGCGGCCTTGAGCTGGGTGATATTCAACTACATAATGGTACCGCTTGATCTGACGTTCCTAAAGATAGTGATATTCATAGGTGTAATAGCGGCCTTTGTGCAGAGTTCGGATACGATAATGAGGAAGGTGAGTCCGGGGCTATACTACAAGTTAGGGGTATATTTGGCCCTGATATCGACCAACTGTATAATCCTGGCTGTGCCGCTTCTAAACGCAGGGGAGCACTATACGTTTCTTGAGGGAATCACGCTAGGGCTGGGTTCAGGACTCGGATTTGCGTTAGCCCTGGTGATAATGGCAAGCATAAGAGAGAAAATCGAGATAGCCGACGTTCCTGCGCCATTTAAGGGACTGCCGATAGCCTTTGTTACAACTGGACTGATAGCGCTTGCCTTTACCGGCTTTGCGGGAATAATAACGTCATAGGACAAGGAAATGTATAATTTAGAGATAAACATAATCCGCGAGATAATAAGCCGCTTGATAGAGCTAGCGGGCCAGTTGCCGTTACCGGTGGCAGGCGTAGGCGGGGGAATAGAGGCACAGGAGACCGTCAACATAGTGTCAACGCTGGAGTTCACGCTGATATTTATAGCGGGGATAGGGGCAATATTCGGATTGGGACTGGCGTTTGCTGCAAAGAGGTTTTCGGTGCAGATGGACCCGCGCGTGGAGCAGGTGCGCGATGTGCTGGCAGGTGCTCAGTGCGGGGCATGCGGCTATGCGGGGTGTCAGCAATATGCCGAGGCGGTGGTAGCCAACGCTGAGGTAAAACCTTCACTATGCGCGCCGGCCGGAAAACATGCAGCCGAAATAATATCGGCAATAACCGGCAAGCAGGCGGTGGCTATGGAACCTGTGTACTCGAGAATAATGTGCCAGGGGGACTGCAAGAAATCGATAAAGAAGTTCAAATACGAGGGAGTAAGGGACTGCCGCGCGGCAGTGCTGGCCGGAGGCGGGGACAAAAGTTGCGCGTATGGATGTCTGGGCTATGGGACGTGCGCATCGGTCTGTCCGTTTGACGCCCTGCATATGAATGAGTCTGATCTGCCGGTGGTGGATATAAAAAAATGCACGGGGTGCAGGAAGTGCGCCGAGGCTTGTCCAAAGAAGGTGATAGAGATATTGCCAGGTTCAAAGGCAGTGCTTGTGGCATGCCATTCTAAAGACAAGGGCGCAGCAACGAGAAAGAACTGCCAAACGGGGTGCATAGCCTGTGGGATGTGCGTAAAGGTATGCCCGTTTGAGGCGCCGTCAATTGAGAATAACCTATCAAAAATAAATCTTGATAAATGTCGCATATGCGGGCTATGCGCAACGAAATGCCCCACACATGCCATCGTAGACCTCCTGCTTCCTAACAGAGGGAAGGCCGTAATAACGCAGAGCAAATGTATCGGCTGTAACATGTGCATGAAGGTATGCCCTGTAAACGCTGCCTCCGGAGAGTTGAAAAAACCACACGCCATAGATGCCGAAAGATGCATAGGCTGTGGAATCTGTACGGCAAAATGCCCCAAACAAGCCATAGACGGCACATTCAACGCCCAGGATGTCTTTGAGAAAGCCGCCCTGAAAAAGCAGTCTGCCTGATTTAGCTGCTGTACGATATTAAGACTGGTCGGTACATCTTCGGAATTCATCCCTATTAGTCGTATTTTTGGGTAACTACTTCATCACTCAAATCTCCTTCAGATTTGCCGTTAAAGTAATTGTAAACTCTACCCCGTCCTCTACATTTCTCACCGACAGGCTGCCGCCCATATTCATTTCTATTATTGTTTTTGACATATAAAGCCCTATCCCCGCGCCTTTCTTTCCCTTTGTCGTAAAATAGGGTTCGAATATCTTGTCTTTTATATCGTCAGGAATGCCGCCGCCGTTGTCCGTTATCTTGACAATTACATGGCCCTCGGTTTCATATATAACTATGTTGATACGTCCGGCAATTACCTGTTTGTCACGCCTGCTTATTATCGCGTCTCTCGAATTATTTATTATATTGAGGAATGCCTGTGTTAATTCACTGGGATAGCCGTATATATTTGATTCCGTGCCGAAGGTTTCTATGGTAATCTCTATGTTGTTTTTCTTATATATCCCTCCAAACATATATAATATATCATCGATTACATGTTTTACGTTAAATAGGGTCTTCTCTTTAACGGGCAGCAGGAAATTTTTAAAATCATCTATCGTTCTTATCATAAAGTTGATCTGTTCCTTCGATGTCCTTACGATATCATCCATATATTCCTTATTGAGTTCACCATATTCGTATGCGTCTTTTATGTCAAATATGTTAGCAGACAGGGCGTTTAAGGGCTGCTTCCACTGATGGGCTATCATCCCTATCATCTCACCCAGGGCTGCCATTTTGGATTGTTGAATCAGCAATTGCTCTTTTTGAAGTCTTATATTTACCTCTTCGACCATCCTCTGTTCCAGCTCCCCTGTAAGAAATTCAAGTTCGGTTGTCTTTCTGTTCAGCTCTTCTTCCATGAGCTTTCTCTCAGATATATCCGTGGCTATACCGCATACGGCATAGGCATGTCCATTTATATCGAACAGGGGAAACTTTACGGATATATATGTGTGTATGCCGTCTTCATGCGGGACGATCTCTTCAAAGTTTAAAGACTTACGCTGCTCCAACACTACCATGTCATTTGCCCTGAAAGAGTCGGCCGCCGCTTTTGGGAAAATATCATGGTCGGTTTTGCCGGATATGGCCTCTTTGGTTATATGAAACAACATCTCGTACTGGCTGTTAATGAGCAAATAGCGCCCCTCCGTGTCCTTAAGGAAAATGACGGCGGTTGTGTTGTCAATTATGGATTGAAGCAGATTGCGGCTTTCCTTTAGGGTGTTCTCCGCTTTTTTGCGATATATGATATATATATGAACCAAGGACAAAAATATTACTGTTCCTATGATGAAGATTATCACCCCCATGATAGTTACGATACGTTCATGCCTCCATTCTTCAAGATAATCAGAAGCGGCAATGCCTACGACGATGTAAAGCGGATATGGGGATATCTTACGGTAAGAGACATACTTAGGCGTGTTATCGAAGCTGGTTGGTGTAAAAAAAGTTCCTGATGGCTGGCCGGCCTCAAACAGTCTTCTCAGTTCAGGAGATATATTCTTACCTCCTATATCGCTGCCAATCTCTTTAGGTTGAGGGTATCTGGCAATGACTGCCATCTCCTTGTCACGCAAGCTTATTCCTCCGTGAGGTCCTACATCGATAGACGCAAAGCTATGAATTAAATGTTCCAGCGCAATGTTGGCGTAAACAACACCATTAAATGTGCCATCGGGATTATCTATCCGTCTGGCAAGGGCAATTACCCACTTTTTGCTGATGCGTGCAAATATGGGTTTTGATATTGTCAGGCTCGATTTTGCGCTGCCGTGGGCCGCAATGAAGTAATCCATGTCTGAGACGTTTGTTTTAGAGTCTTTTGTCACACCAAGTCCGTATCTTACTATACCTTCTGCATCTGTTACGCGCAGACTTTCAAGGGTCGGCAGACGTTGTTGATGTTTGGCCAGAAGTAAGGTTACACGGTCGCCATTACCTGTAGACAGATGAGTCTTGTTTTTGAGATCGTCGGCTATATCTACTAAAACGAGATCTATCTTATCAATGAATCCCCCGATATATTGTTCAAGCACCCGTGTCAAGTTTTGGGAAGTAACTGCCGCCTTCTGTTCCGCTTTACGTTTACTGTTGTTCAAATAGAGCGCACCCATCCCAGCAACAAACAGATCAATCAACAAGATAGTCAACACTACCGCCTTTTGAAAAATAGACAGCGTGTCTTCCGGCTTAAATAACTTGGTAAAAGCCCTCTTCAAGACCATGTTTTTATCATATCATCCACAGCAGCACAGAAAAAAAAAACAATTATTATCTGTCCTTAACAGATACGGCACGATAGACGACACTGTTGTCATTGTCTTCTATTTTCGAAATAACCCTATATCCTTTAATTTCAATCATCGCAGGCAGAGACACTTTCCATTTGGCGATTAGCTACAAACGGTTGTTATAATTTCTTAGCATCTATTAAAGCGGCAGACAGGCAATAGATGTATTCCAGAAATTTCTCCTCTTCAATCGGTTTTACAAAGTACCCTTGTACCGAATATTCCCTTGCCTGTACCCCACAGGGATCTTCGTCAAGGGCGGTAACGATAACTATAGGGACGTCCTTATCCAACTCCCTTATCTGTTTGATCATATCAAGGCCATGGTGTTTCGGCATCAGGATATCGGTTAACACTATATTCGGCCTGTATTGCTTGTATAAGGCAAAACCATGTTCACCGTCGGTTGCCGTATATACTTCTTTAAATCTCCTCTTTAGTGACTTTATAGACGCCTCTTTGACCATCGTTTCGTCTTCCACGTACAACAGTGTTATGTGCTGCTTTATCTTTGTCTGATATTCTTTTTTATCCATCTGCAGCCTTTATTATTATCTTGAATTCTGCCCCTTCTTCTATATTTCTCACCGTAAGAGACCCCGCCATGTTAGTCTCTATTATTGTCTTAGACATATACAGGCCTATTCCCGTACCGATATCTGATGGCTTGGTCGTAAAATATGGTTCGAATATCCTCTCTATTATAAGCTCCGGAATGCCGCCGCCATTGTCGCTTACTCTTACGACAACCGCATGGTCTTCTTTGTGTACAGTGATTCTTATCTTGCCCTCAAAAAACGCCTTCGGGTCTTTGCCGCGTTTTACCACAATAGCGTCTTTAGAGTTGTTTATGATATTAAGTATTACCTGTTTAAATTCATTTGGATATCCGATGCATTTCAGCTCACTACCGTTATCGTAGAAAATCCCTATCGTGACGCTGTCTTTATTAAACACGTCTTTAAACATTGAAAGTACCTCTTTGAGGGAGTTGACAACGTTAAATGCGATTTTCTCTTTGCTTGGTCTAAAAAAGTTCCTGAAGTCGTCTATCGTCTTTGCCATAAAATCGACCTGTTCGTTAGACGTCGCGATCATGTTATCGATATATTCGCTGTTAAGCTCTCCATATTCATACGCGTCTTTAATGTCCTGTATATTTACAGATATGGCATTCAGGGGTTGTTTCCACTGATGGGCTATCGACCCTATCATCTCGCCCATCGTTGCCATCTTGGACTGCTGGATTAATATCTGCTCTTTCTGTCTTATCTCATTTATTTTATTTCTTACTTGTCCTTCGAGGTGAATATTTAACTGTCCCAGTTCGTGAGTCTTCTTTTCTAGTTGGTTGTTTGCTATTAATAGAGACTGATACAGTCGGGAATTGGATATTGAAAGGCTGATGGCACTTGCGATAGTCAAAAATAAGTTAAGATA
Source organism: Candidatus Magnetobacterium casense (assembly GCF_019173545.1). Classification (GTDB taxonomy): domain Bacteria; phylum Nitrospirota; class Thermodesulfovibrionia; order Thermodesulfovibrionales; family Magnetobacteriaceae; genus Magnetobacterium; species Magnetobacterium cryptolimnobacter. Next base: position 9,511 of record NZ_JABXWD010000011.1, read on the forward strand.
GTGGTTCTTATACTCTGGGAATAAGAGCCCGTCAAGTTCCATTAAACCAAGGAGACCTTCTCTGCCTTTAATCTTTACCCTAAAACCTCCTCCAGAGATTGTCCATGCATAGTCGTCTTTGAAATCATTGATTAAGCCGCTTATTATCGGTTCAGCATTTATCTTTTCGGGAAATGTAACCGCTTCAGAGGGCAGCCCCTCAACTATAGGAATATATATAATCTTTGACGGCGCGCAAAGGGTTCTGAACAGATGCATGATGTTATCGATAGTGGCCGCTTCCGATACATGGGCTGAAAGTTGACATATCAGGTCACAAACCATAGCGTAATCGGCAAGTTGTTTGTCCTTTTTGCTCATACCACGCCCCCCTTTCTTAGTCTGTGTTATTCGCTGACACTGCCTTGGTCTAACCATTTCAGCGGGTAACGGCCCCATGTATTTACGGCCTCGGTTATTGTATACAGTACGTCATCCGGCACCTGAAAGGGTATCTCTCCGTGATTATCGGACAAGATGAAGCCGCCACCTTTGCCTGCACTTGCAATTGCCTTTTTTACTGCCCTGGTCGTCTCCTCTGGGCTCCAGCGTCTCATTTCTATACCGTTGAGATTGCCCATGACAGTTGTACGTCCTTTACAGGTGTTTTTAATTTTCTGCAAATCGTCCAATACACTCACACCGACTACCGTAGTACCGGTTTGTATCACGTCTTCTATTATAGAATAGCACCTTCCAGCGGCGAAATGGGTTGCCGTCGGACCTTTTATTCCGGATATTGTACGCTGTGCTATATTATGACCTGTCTTTAGGTATAAGTCCTTATCTATTATCGTTGTCGAAGACATGGGGTCAAAGTAACAGATAGCCGAACATCCGGCGTCAAGCTGCGCGTTTGCCCATTGAATACAGAACTCTTCGTTTATTTTCATCAGATGATTGAATAATTCCCTGTGCTCATAAATGAGTTCAATATACTTATCGAAACCCATTTGCATTACAGGAATTGAAAATGGTGACATCACGGTGCCTATAATAGGCACATCGCCCCCAACCTTTTCCTTCATCATCCTTTGGGCGTCTAAGGCCCTGCCAAGGCATCTGCTTTCTCTCACGTTAGGGGGCACCAAGCCGCGGATATCCTCAGATTTCTTTATAAAAGGCGTACCTGAATTAGGCGGGCCGTCATCTCGGAAGATTACCTCCCCGCCACATGCCTCTATCTCTATCGGCGCGTAAAAAAAGCCATACACGCAGTCGTTGCCGAATTTCCTGCATACCCTTACCTGTCCTTCTGCAACGTTTTCGGGCTTAGAGAAGTATTCCTTAACAGACATACCCAACTCTTTCGCGCCGTGCATTGTAAATAAAAGGAACACCGGTACTCTGTCTGGTTCCTCATGTCTAAGCGTAGTCAAGACTCTCTGCATCGGGGTCATAAATAAGGACATCGGCCTCCCTTCTCTGTTTCAATAGTACGTATAATGTTTATCGCATCCGATACCGTTTTTCCCATGTGGTCGGCTTCCACATATTCATACAATTTATCGTCAAAGTTAAATGGGGCACCACCTGCGACGATTGTTACAGCTGCCTGCCTTTCTTTCAATCTCTTTCTTACCTCTTTTATACTCAATGCCGAGGGCAGCATAAGTACCGAGATCAAAAGAACGTCAATTTTATCTCTGATTACAAGCCCTACGAGGCCGTCAACCGAGAGACCGTTGCCATAGTCGACTATCTCATAGCCTGCCGCGTGTAAAAAACCTTTGACTATTTGTTTACCAAGCGTGTGAAAATCCTCCAATGTCGCGATGGCAATTGTTAGCTGCCTTTGTCTTATACTATTGTCGCGCGGTATTATGTCCTCAAGGATCTCATTACATATTTTCCCGCTCATATAGACCTGAGACAAAGACACTTCATCTATTGTCCAAGCCTCGCCGATTTGCTTTAGGGAAGGTACGATTATATATTCCACGATCTCAATGGGCTTATATATTTTTATTGTCTGAGCCAATGCCTCTTTTGCCCTCACCTTATCTACTGACAAGAGTGCCCGTGTCATATCTTCAATATATCCATCAGCCTTGCTAAAATGTTTTTCCATCTATACTCCTTACCCGCTGTCAGGCAGTAGTTTATCAACTTTGGAGTTAGTTCCGCGCTTACGCTGCTTCTTTAACCATACGATGATTAATTGTAACATTTTCGTACCATTATACAACACCCTAAAAATCGATCTAAATGCTCCCCAAAAGCGGACCTCACTGTACGTTGACAGTGGAGCAGGGGTATTTTAAGTAGTTGTAGTATTTTTAATTTTAGTGTATAATACGTTTATGAGCGTGATAACAATACCTGAGGTGTTAAGGAGAAAACTCGGAGACGACGGCGTGGAAGCCCTCGTCAAGGTCGTCAATGAAGTGGACTCAGACTCTCGGAGGGATTCTGCCACTAAAGAAGACATTTTAAAACTCGAACTTAAGCTCGAACTCAAGATCGAATCGACAAGATCCAACCTCGAACTCAAGATCGAATCGACAAGATCCGACCTCGAACTCAAGATCGAATCGATTAAATCTGACCTCGAACTCAAGATCGAATCGACTAAATCCGATCTCTTGAAATGGACATTCATCTTTTGGGCAGGGCAATTAGTTGCTATTTATGCTATGTTCAAGACGTTCATTAAATAGCGGCAGTTAATGTTATCCAGCCTTTGCCTAACTAACTAAACATTTACGGGAGGTTTTATGCCAGGAGGAATTTTTGACGGTTATGACCCTAAAATACCGGGTCTTGCTGCGAAGAAGTCCTATATGATTGTTACGATTTTAATTGCTGTTGTAGTAGTTCTGCTTATTTTTAATCCATTTGTTACAATTGGGGCAGGTGAGAGGGGTATTGTGCTTAACTTTGGGGCGGTGCAGCCTATTGTGCTTGGCGAGGGGCTTCATATGCTTATTCCCATTATGCAAAAAGTCGTCAAGATGGACGTCAGGGTGCATAAATCTCAGACAAACGCCGAGGCCTCATCGAGAGACTTGCAGGAGGTTACCTCCGTAATCGCTATTAACTACCACATCCTCCCTGATAAGGCCAACGTCGTCTTTCAATCTATCGGCACAAGCTACAAGGACAGGATAATCGACCCTGCCGTCCAGGAAATCGTCAAGGCGGTAACGGCCAGATATACTGCCGAGGAATTGATAACCAAGAGGCCGGTTGTCAGCTCGGAGATGAAAGGCGGCCTGGTTGAGCGCCTTATTAAACATCAAATCGTGGTTGATGAGTTTTCCATTATGAATTTCTCATTTTCCAAACTTTTCATGGAGGCAATCGAATCAAAACAAACCGCGGAACAGCTGGCACTGAAGGCCTCCAGAGATCTGGACAGAATCAAGATAGAGGCCGAACAAAAGATCACTCAAGCTAAGGCAGAAGCAGAAGCGCTCAGGCTTCAAAAAGAAAACATATCCCCTGACCTGATTAAACTTCGCAGAATCGAGGCAACACTCAAGGCAATAGATAAGTGGAACGGCATTATGCCCAAGGTTACTTCTCAAAACATGCCGTTTATTGACGTCAAAGACTTTGATCACGATCCCGATAAACAACAGACGCATAAATGAAGAATATAGGCGGAGGCAGCAGAGCTATAGCGGCGGTCTCCGCTGTCAGGAGATTTCACTTCTTACGCTTGATGTGGGGATTTAGCTCCTGAAACGGTTTTAACATATCTGGCGTGATATTGTCGAAACTTAAAATTTCTCCGCCGTAGAGGCCTGTGAAGTTCATTGCTTTTTCCTCTTTTAGAAACGGCATAAACGGGTCTCCCATCGCACCGGATTTCTTCTCGTCATAGACGTAGTACGCATTCTTTGCGTCTATCCACAGAGTTCTCCACTGAGCGCTGCCCATGTCATTAGTGAATATGGCTGAGATATTCTTTGGCGTATCCGGCTGGAAGTAATAAGAAAACATGTCCATTGTCCCGCAAAACACATCATATTTCCCATTTGTGTAATGTATTTGCCCCTTTGCACCGGGGAAATCTACAAGGATCATCCCGCAAACGGCACAGGCGTGCTTCCTTGTAAGCTCTACTGCCTGTACTGGGTGTCCCCTGTCCCGGGAACACCCGTTCATAACCAGTACAAGCAAAAATACGGCTATTGCCTTTTTAATAGCAGTTTATCCCTTCTTGTTTTTTCTAAGTTTCTTGTGCAGCCCTATTCCCACAATCAGCACACCGAAGGACACTAACGGCGGAAACACGTAAACATTCATCGGTGTAGGCGGCTCCATCATCAGATAGTACCATGCGGAGACTGCCCCCCTGTTCTTTTCCTCATCATTTTGTCCGTCGTAGGTCGTTACGGAAAATGGTATGAATTTGCCTATCTCAAACACGGGGTCGTCCTTTGCGGATTTAAGCTCCTTTTTGAATACGACGCTATAGAGTCCGTCATCATAGGACGCCATGACCGTGGCCCCCGCCTTTTCCTGCGACTCTACTTTGTCGTGGCCTTTGGCTATCGAGGCGAAGACCTTGTCCTTGTCCGATGCCTTCCACTGCCACAGATTCACAGGGGCCTTGCTTGTCCCCATGTAGAAGTATGGCAGCTCCGATCCTTCGTGTTTCTTAACGGGGAACTGAATACGTACCGAGTCTGCCGGCTTGCCGCTGCTGCCATCGTTAGGCCTTTTATCCGTCCACTGAAGCAGTATGGCTAGTTCTTTCGAGGTATACAGCCCTCTTACTCTGACATTTGTATTGACCGGGGTAAAGTTGCGCGTGTCGAACATCAATTGACCGCCCATCGGCAGATCTAAGTAATCGGCGCCCTCCCACACCTCGCTATTGGGCTTGGAGGGTAAGTTGTCTACCTTTTTTACTTTTAATGCCAAGCCAAGTTTTCTGTTGAGCTGGAGTGATTTGATAAAATGTGCAAGTGCCCACCTCTTGTCATCAGCAAGTGAGTCCATATACGATGTCATCGGCGTGCCGCTGAGACCGGCGGAAATTGTTATGTAGATGTCCTCAAGACTTGCACCGTTTCTCAGTTCCCATCCGTGTGTGTAATCAGCTGGGGTGATGCCATAGCCCCAGTCGGTCTTAAAGTCATCCTGCCAGCCTTTGTCTCCGTTTCCTCTGCCGGCATTGCCGTGGCAGTCAACGCACTTGGCTATTTTAAATTGCTCTTTTCCTTTTTCGATTATCTCTTTGCTTGCCTTAGGCGGCGAGTCGATCTTAATGGACTTCCCTGGCGAGGCAAACGTATCCGGTGAGAACGACTTCACATGATCTACGACGGCCTTTACCTCTGCGTCAGTAAATCTGGTCCACGGCGGCATCGACGTACCTGGGTTGCCTTTCCTTATGATCCTCGTTATATCCTCATCGGTAGGCGGGTCGCCCGAAGGTGTCGTACGAAATTTATAGGTACCAAAAGCAAAATCCCTTGGCTTGGGCAGCGAGACGTCCTTTGTGAATGACTCGGCGTCCCCCTTGTAGCCGTGGCACTGGGCGCACCATCCATCGTATATCTTCTTCCCCTCAGGGTTTGCCGCGGCCTTATCCGCACTATAACCATAGACAGGGAAACATATTGCTAACAGAACCGCTATAAGAATCCTCATACTTTAGAACCTCCTCATTCTTTACCAGCTCCTCGGCTTATTGCCCGTGGACTCATAGATGAACATTATCACCTTCCAGACCTCTTCCTCTGTCAGGAAATCCTCAAACGAAGGCATAGAAGAGTTCCACGGCCCCGATCCCGCGGGAAGACCGCGCCATCCCTTAGCCACTCTCCAAAACACAAAGGACTCCGGCAGCTGGGCTATCGTATCCGTTCCCCTGAATGGCAGAGGGATTGGATTATATGCCTCTGCCATATGCCCCTTGCCGTCAAGATCGTCTCCGTGGCAGTAGAAACAGTGCTGATAATATATCTTCTTCCCGTCTTCCACGTTTTTGGCAAAGTTGGCCGTATCCTTTCTCAGCGGATTCTCAAGTCCCAGCACATTCATTGACTTGCCTTTGAAGTCCATCTGAGAGGGCGGCTCCGGGTGCACTATCCTCGCCGATACAGGCGGGTCATACGTTGGCTTCACCTTGACATATGTCAGGTATCCGGCAAACACGGGCAGGGCTACGAACACTATTATCAGCCTCAGGAATTTTTTATTGTCGTCGGCCAATACTGCCCTCATTGGTTCCAAAAAGGCCTTGAATGTCTCCTCCTGTATCGAGAAGTATATAAATAAACAGAATACACTCATGGCCATATACATAAGTATCACCTGGGCTGGCAGTGCAGGCATTATGTAGTCCGCACTCTTTAGCAGTCCATAGATAAATATCAACAACCCTACGAAGTTAAAAAAAGGAGATTTCCTGACCACAGAGCCGATTGAAATCAATAGTCCAATAATCGCTATTACCGGATATATCTTCAACATTATCAACTACCTCCTTTTTTCGCTTCTTTCTTTATCTGATCTTGCAGTACGGGGATGGAATCAGGATAACTTATTGTGACGTTCGCCCCCTTGCTCTGCATGAATACCGCAATCGCTATGAGCTCACCATCTGTTAAGGATGTCGGAGGCTTGTGCACTGGAGGCATCATGTTCTCAAATCCCTTCTGAATGTACTCAGCGGGATTTACCAGGCCCTCAAAAATATATGTCTCCACCGGGATATTTCTTTCCTTTGCGGCCTTGACCATATCGGCCCCGATGGTTGCCATTGCCGGCGCTCTCATGCCTGTCTCCGGCTTCATCGGGTGACAGACCATGCACTGGCCCTTGCCGAATGTGATCGACTCCCCTATGGAGATGAGTTCGTCCAGGGCTATCCCTTTCTCAATTTTTATCGTCGTCGGTGGAAGCGACTGCGACTGAGGGAGGAAGTATAGCCCTATATAGGCAAAGAATATGTTTATTCCTACCACTAGTATAATTAGTTTTATCGCGCCTCCTTTCATGCCTTGGCCCCTCCTTGTCCACCCTTTTTCTCAAGCTTCATTATTCCGTAAAACAAGAAACCCATCAGGGCAAAAAAGATAACCGTCAGAATGGACGTTACCACCGAGGCAAATCCGTGCGTCGGCAAAAAGGCGTCCACACCCGTATCCTTCATTATTCCATATACGTGCCAGTACTGCCTGCCGCCGGACCTCATGTAGCCCATCATTCCCATCAACCATGTAAACGTAACAGTTATGCCTATCAGGGCGTACTGTGACCTTTCAGGCATCTTCCCCCATCTGGGCTCACCTATAACCTTCGCGTTTTTAAACATCTTGGCATCCAGGATAAACAAGGCTATAATCGCAAGGAAAAACACCCCAAACTGTATCGGCGAAAGCACCTTTACCCTGATCGAAGAGCTTACCATGTAGCTATAAACGCCTATGATCAGCACTATAACCGTCGAGCCTATCACTATCAGACCCCTTATAGCGTTTCCTGCCTTTGCCCATGACACTACCGGTTCCTTGTTGCTCATCTTGAATATGGCAAAACTCAGAAACGTCGCCAGATACGTTATTACAACAGCCGTGTTCTTTGCCGCCATAACGCCCAGATTGCCTAGCACAGGGTGATAGGTACCCATTTTTCTTGCCTCATCCAGACTCAGTGCCACGCTGTGCGGCGTCAGCCATACTGCATACCCCAGCACCATTACTATAAAGAGAAACCTCACATACTTGAAATACCTCTCACCACCAGGCATCTTGTTAAGCGATATCCACAGGTAGTAGTTGACGAACATCAGAATAGCCCCAATGAGTATCGCCTGCATGACCCAGAGCCATGCAAAGAATCCACCCATCAGCTGAATGCCCATCTGCTCGTTAAATGAATAAATCTCAACGCCAAGCAGATAGCCTACTCCGGGCAAGATCAGGGAAAACCCGATGGAAATCATCGCTGAGGTATATCCCATCCAGTCATAGTAAGCGCGGTCCTCGTCCGTCTCAGAGGTTATGAACCTGTATGCCGCATAGGAGGCCGCAATTCCGGCGCCAAATACCACGTTGGCAACCAGCCTGTGGATAGACAACGGAATCCACATATGGGTCTTGATCGCCTGCCATCTGTTTAGCAGCTCTCCTGTATCCGACACCCCGGCCGGTGTTGTCATGTAGCCGACCCAGGCGCTCGTGATCAGGAGCATCATCACACCCATTACGTTTAGCAAACCGCCTATGGCTACGTGTTTCCCTTTTTTGTCCTTGTCCTTCATCTTATGCCATGAGTAATAGTAGTAATAGCAGACCATTACCTCGACATACATAACAATTATGTAGAGCCACCATGTCGGCCCTAGTATCTTCATCATATGGTCCATAAATTTCGGATATAAGACCGGCAGGCTTATCAGGAGGATTGTGCCTATGCCCGCGGTTATCGTATAGGCCAGTGTAAATAGCTTTGTAAAATCATACGCAATACGGTCAAGCCTCTCGTCTGAGCGCCTCCAGCTCAGAAACTCCATCGAAACGGCAAATATCGGCACACCGAGAACGAAGGCCGCAAAGTTCAGGTGCAGCTGCGCTATTATCCACACCCATACCCTGCTCCCTATCACCGGAAACAACCTGTAACCGTCTTCTGTCGGCGCCGGAAGCATCTTGCCTAATATAAACAGGAACGCAAAGCCTATGCCCAGCAGCACCGTCAGCTTTATCAACCCCTTTGTCAAACCTTTCTTCACACTCACGTCAGACATAATGATCTCCATTTTTGTATAGGAAGGGGGCGGCACGCCTGTTTGCCAGGACAGCACCCCCTCGGCTAAATAGGATTATTTTTTAGTAAACGTGTGGTCAAGAGTCGCTGCCTGACCGGCTTTCACCTCTACGTCCTTTGTGGTTTCTCCAAATCCCTCATGCCAGATTTTCACCTTGTATTTGCCGGGCAGGAGGTCCTTTATCTCGAAATCTCCCTTGTCGTTCGTTATGGCAACATATGGCGTCTTGCTGGCATAGACATGTGACCTCATCCACGAGTGCGCGTCACATTGTACAATCTGAAGGCCGGGGGTTTTTACCGGCTTTTCTATTACCTGGTCTTTATTGGGCAGGGCCAGATTATATACGGTCCTCTTTTTGCCTTCACCCTGCAATATACCTAACGATGTGTTATGGAATATCGGGTCGCTGTTCTTTATTATATATTTTCCACCAACATAGGCTACGGCCACAACCGGTAAGAACTCACACTTCATGTTATCGATAACAGTGTCTGTCTTTGGGACGGCCTTTCCCTTTTCAACGTCTTCAACTATTACCAAAACGTTTTTCACTTCATTTGCCGCCGAGATTATGTACTCATTTTTAGGAACGGACTTTCCGCAGAAATTCTCATCCTTTTTAATTTCCGCCATCGTGTCTTTAACCGGCCCGGATGACTTAATCTTACCCTTGATCGAACCACCGTCTGTTACATTGACGACCTCATAGGGCTTGGCGTCGGCAAATACTATTGCCGGCAGCAACAACACAATTACGAGCGCACTAAGTAATACCTTTTTCATTTACTCCTCCTACAACAAAACTTTTGTATTTTACACATACCGTAACAGTTTGAAAATCAAAGCATTACGGCTCCCAACAGGCTTTACTTATTTTACTATTTCTCTTATGTATGTATGCAGCTCTCTTTCATGTATATAATGCCCGACTACCCTTTTAACGTTCTTCCCGGAATCTATAAACACCAGTACCGGTACGTAGTTGATCTTATATGTGTTTAAGACATCGTCCCTGTTTCCGGCAAACATCGGAAACGTAAAGCCGAGGTCTTTCTTATAGCTCTTGACCATCTTGCCGTCTCTTGCCATTATGTTTATTCCTATGACAGCAATTTTATTGGCGCCGAACTTTGCCTCGGCCCTTTTTAGCAGGGCTATTATCTGTGTACAGTAGTGACAGGAATTGTGAGTGAAATAGACTATAGCCGGTTTGTCTATCAGCGTACCAACGTCAACCATTTTGCCGTTTTCGTCTGCCATTGTGAAAACCGGAAACGGCTGCCCTTCTTTCATGCCTGAAGCATAAGCTGGCGGTAGTGTTATTAATACGCCTAGCAGAAGTGCCGCCGCTGATAACCTTAATGATGGTCTTGCCGTCATACCTGGTTATATCTCCTTCCTAATCAATTCATACCTTATGAATGTCCTATAGTTATGACCGTATATCATGGGAATGCCGTTTGCCTCGGCGTGTGTGTATGAGAAGTTATTCAGTATCTCAGCCTGGGGCGGAAGCAGCGTCAGGCCCCTGCCGCAAGAGAACATTATCCTGTTTGCCGTCAGACTGCCAAAGTAAAACTCCCTGAGAGCGGGCCATCTTTTGGCCTCCGAAATATCCACTGGTATGCACTTGCCGCCGGCATAGAATTTGAGCCAGCTGTGGGAGTTTATACAATCGGCCTCTATTGTTCCCTTTTTATTCAACTCCGCCCGATAGGGAAGCATTATGCCCTGGTCCCACTTGACCGGTATTTTTTTATACACCATCATTGTCCTGAACAACGCGTGGAAGTCGTCGCATCTGCCGGCCTTATCCTCAAATGCCAGGGTGCTTACCCCCCTTGAGCAGAGCTTATGCACATACGTAGTACGGTCAATTATTCCATCGTAGAGGATTCTTCCTATGCGTGCGGGGTCAGTCTCCGGCCCCACTGCGGCGTCAACATATTTTGCGATCTCACCGTCCCATTTCTCCCACTCGGACAGTTGAAGATACCTCAGGGCATCATCGCCTTTGCAATCCGTAATGCCCGCGGCATTTCTTTTTACCGTATAGTGAAGGGCGGCACACCGGCCTTTTCTTATGCCTTTGGTTTCAATAAACACCACGCCGTTGTCCGAGGCCCTGTTTACAGTATACGGGTACTTTGACTCTATGGAGAGATTCGTGACCACCTGTTGCGCCTCTTCTACAGGAAGGGGGAGCCACAGCCTTATCGAGTCGTTCGATGACGACGTAAGGAACTCTGTCAGGTATTCTATCTTGTATGTAAGGGACTTAATCTTCGTTATATTTGTATCAGCGGCAGCGGGTTGCGCCGCAGCGGCGTTATCCAGCCGACGTGTCAGCATATACCCGGCAGCTGCCACTGCCCCGGCCAGAAATGCCCTTCTGCTGATATTCTGTTTAGACAATGAGCCTAAAGCAGTGCGTATTTGTGAATCTTTCATTGAGTAATTACCCCATGCAATATTAGGGATATCATACCATTTTCCGGGTCGTTCGTCCATACCTCTATGGATTTCTGAGCCTTGCCAGGGTCCCCGTCGCACAATAGCTCTACTGTTATAGAGGCCTTGTCCCCCGGGGCTATTTCCGCCGAACTGGCGGATGCCTTCGTGCAGCGCCTTCATCCCGGTATTACATCCTTTATTATAAGTTTTTCCGTGCCGGCATTTGTCAGCTCGAACTGATGCCTGACAGTCTGCCCTCTTTTTACGCTGCCGAAATCGTATTTTGTCTCCTTAAACACCGCATGAGCCTTGCCGGGAGGGACGGCGAAAGAAATATCCGTGAGGGATAGTGTCACAACTGCCGCCAGGACGATTGCCCGTGCTATACGTTTTGCCACTTTATGACCTCCTTGTTTTGCAATTACCGCCTGGGTGGCGGCAAACCAGGCCCCAATTCCTCATGCCAGGTATCTCTTTTTGAACAAGTAATAACTTGCTGAAAGCGGTGCCGCTATCCACAAAACTGTCACCGCCCATAGCACCGAGGGCCGCATAAACCCTGGAACATCCACCGAGGCCAGCCCCATCAGCACTGAATACTCTCCTATCGTTGTGAAATTCAATACCCTGTATACGTCCACTGGATTAAGCAGCAACATTACGACAAACGCCGCCGGCGTCAAAGTCCCCTTCGTTACTATTAAAACCCCTACAAGTCCGAGGTCATATACGATAGTAAAGAACAGCCACACAAGCACTGTAAAGCCTATGACCTTGCCGCGCTCATAAAACATCACCGACGTCAAAAAAGAAATGCTCAAAAATACCATCCCAAGTGCCACAGAGTTTATCACAAATACCATATAACTCCCAAAGGAACCAACCCCTGTCTTAAACAATAATATCAGGCCTGGTATGCTAAACCCTAACATCGATGGTACGGCAAGCGACACGGCAAGGCCTATATATTTACCTAAAATAAACTCGCCCGCCGTTATCGGCGCCGACAGATATAACTCAAGCGTGTGCCTGTCCCGCTCATCCGCTATAACACCGCCGCCAAGCGTTAACGCAAGCATTGGTATGAAGTATACAACAAGACTGGTAAGACTTGCAACTGTGGCACCCATATTTCTGAAACTTACAACACCCGACGCGGCTGACCCGAAATAGGCCACCACTATTGTCAAAAGCGTAAAGCCGACAGTTATTGCCGCAACCCATTTGTTCTTAAGCCTGTCCGAAAATTCCTTATGCGCAATAGCCCTTAGCGCCCCCCTGTGCTCAGTGAATGCCAAAAAATACCTCCTCCAAAGACGGCTGTCTCAGTGTGAAATCCACGAACTGTTCTTTTTGCCCCAGAACTGACGCCAGCACTGTTAGTTTTTTCTCAACAGGGAGCTCCGCCGTGAGTTGACCGTTTCCGTATGTTATGTTTACGGCGCCCTCTTGTTTGAGGACTTCTGATAGTACGGCCCCATGAGGGTCCTTTTCGTTTACCACTATAGTTAACTTGATTGGCAGATTTAATCCCCTGTACAGCTCGTCCAGGGTGCCGACGGCCTTCAGGTCGCCGTTTTTCATAATGCCAACCCTGTCTACCTTCTCCTCCACCTCGGCAAGCATATGCGATGAAAGCACAACGGTCAGATTCTTTCTCTGTCTCACACCATCAAGTATGTCATAAAGAAGCCTCGTCCCTATGGGGTCTAATCCAGAGGTAGGTTCATCAAGCACCAGCAAGCTCGGATCATTCAAGAGCGCCTGGGCAAGGTTCAGGCGCTGGCGCATACCCTTTGAGTACGTACCTGCTTTGCGGGCAAGGACTTCCCTGGGCAGCAGCTGCTCAATTATATCTTTTATATTATTAATGCTGCCGAGGTGGAGGAGAAGGTAGACAGGGTTGGCATTATGAAAAACGGCGACCTGAAGGCCGTCGGCACCCTGGACGAGCTGTACAGG
>NZ_JABXWD010000110.1 GCF_019173545.1 Candidatus Magnetobacterium casense
ATAGCACGTTTCGATTGGATTAAATACAAGATAATGGCATTTTACGGGGTCAAGGGGACTGGTCCCCTTGCGGGGGGTTCTGAAGGGGGGCGGAGCCGCCCCTTTCTTTCTTGTATTGCACACAATCGAAACGCGCTATATATAAACTCAGGAGGCCACAATGCCCTTTGCCAAGGTCATCAGCGAAGCCGGTTTCAATTAACGGATGTACACAGCAAGAATGAAAACAATATTAGCTGAAAACATAGCCGGTAATAAATTAATCGATAACCAAATGATATCCCTCATTGTGGATACCATATTGTCGTTTGTAAAGCCGGAGAGGATAATCGTTTTTGGCTCAAGGGTCAGTGGCAGGGGGCATGAATACTCTGATTATGATATAGCAATTGAGGGCGTAAAGTTAGATGTCAGGACAAGTCGTTTGCTTAGGGAGGAGTTGGATATAAGGGCTGAAATCTATACGATTGATCTGGTCGAATTGGACAGGGCAGATGATGGTTTCAGGGAGTTGGTCAAAGAGGGGGGGATAGTGATCTATGAAGCCGGAAGTTCGGCTAATCCCACATGTATCAGAAAAGACAGAGAGAGAAGGTGGCGGCTCTGTTCCCCATTGACCCCTTCCTACATAGACGCAAACTTATCATCTCTCCTTGACCCCATTATGCTAGAGGTCATTGTGGATACCATATTGTCGTTTGTAAAGCCGGAGAAGGTAATTGTTTTTGGCTCAAGGGTCAGTGGCAAGGGGCATGAGTACTCTGAGTATGATATAGCAATTGAGGGCGTAAAGTTAGATGTCAGGACAAGTCGTTTGCTTAGGGAGACACTGGATATAAGGGCTGGAATCTATACGATCTACCTGGTCGAGTTGGACAGGGCAGATGATGGCTTCAGGGCGTTGGTCAAAGAGGGGGGGATAGTGATCTATGAAGCCGGTTGACTATACGATTGATAAGCTTCAGAAGGCGTTGTTACAACTGAGGGATGCCGCAGATCGGGCGGTTGATGACTTGGGCAGGGATGCTGTCATACAGAGGTTTGAGTTTACATGCGAGTTGTTTTGGAAGGCAATCAAGGTAGTTCTCGAGTATGAAAAATTCAGTTGTCAGAGCCCACGCTCGTGTATCAAAGAGGGTGTCAGGAGAGGGCTTCTATTAGGTGGACAGACGCTTTTGGATATGCTCCAGGACAGAAACATTACTTCGCACCTATACGATGAGGCAATGGCAGAGGAGGTATTTCAACGCATCAAGGCAACCTATATCAACCTGCTGGAGGATAATCTGCAACACATCAGGTCAAGGCTTTAAATCAATGCGTTCTACTCCTGACCTACTCTCTTGATATCCGGCATTACAGGAGGGACTACATCGTCAGGGCGGATATTTCGAAGTTGACGATAAGGTCTATGGGCAGTATGAGGTTTACCGGGCGGATATCGAGCTTCTTTATGTACAGAAAAGGCTTTCTGGTTTCAATCTCATAGAGGACATCGTTTAACACCGATATGCTTGGACACGTTACGTCCATCTCAATGTTTATAACCTGAAATGGGGGCGTGCTTTCGGGCTGTTTGACGTTGAAGCGTGTGATGTTACCCCCGCGGGGGGTGATTGTTGACTGGATGATGCTTTGCAGATCAGCCGCTGCAAGGGCAGGGGTCTTGCCGTGGATTACGTAGTTGGTTATCTGCTCGATGTTGTTCTTGTAATCCTCGTGGATTTCTTCCAGGGTCTTTTTTTGGGCAACTGTCGCCCGGTAGTCCTTTATCTTCTTGATCTTCAGGGCCTTCCTGTCGGCAACATCATCCCTCCTCTCCAGGGCAACGCGATAAACATTGTCATAGAGCACCCCTCCGGCCAAAACCAGCATTATTATTATCAGTATTATAAGTTTCCTTCTGCTCATGTCTTTACTTAAAGGCGGCTTTTATCTGAAACCGCTCCTTACCCAACCGTTGGTCCTTGTACGTTGTTGCAGAGGTGCCAACGTCCTTAAAATACTTTGAGTTCTCAAGCATGCCCAGTAACACGGATGCCGTTGGGGCATACCCCTCTACCATGATATCCTTTTCGGTAATGGTCAGCCTGGCAAGCCAGGTATCGGGGGGAAGTATCGTGGTCAGCTCCTTGAGCATGTCCAGGGTAAGGCGCCGTTTACTGTGAAAGTTGTTCAGTGCGGTTAAGTCATCCTGCATAGCCGTTATTTCCTTTTTCAGTGTCTCCACTTTTTCGACTTCGGGCTTTAATGCCTTTATTTGTTTATCAAGCTCTATCAATGCCCGTTCGTCTTGCCATATGGGAATGTACATGTGAAATATTGCAATGGGTATGATCAATAATAAAAGCAGCACAGTGACTGCTATGGGGAGTTTCTTTCTCACAACCCTCCCAAAGGACAAGAGATTGACGGGCTTTCGTCTCTTGCGGCTGACCCCGATGGCAGCCCCCACGGGCAGACGCATGTCATATGTTGCGGAGTCCCTCAGCGGCAAAGACAACTCATCCATGCCAACAGAGGCAACCGGCAGCATGGCACGTACCACCTCCTCCGTGGTATCAACAGTTGGGTCATTGTTGATAAAGACAAGGGGGTTATCACTGACCTTGTCTCTGACACATGACAGGACTCCATTAGCGTCGTCCGGCCTGAAGGTATAGACTGAAGTAAGAACACCGTTTTCTGCCGTTATGAGTTCGGTCTTACCCTGCATAAAGTTTAGTATGAGGGCGTTTTTTTTCGGCAGGTTTTTTCCATGGTGTTTGTCGCTCCTGGTCGCTCCTGGCTTCTTGGCGCTCCAGGTCGCACCTGGGGCATACATGCAGACCCTCACCAGTGACAGGGGGTTGAGCGTCAGAGACGAAACCTTGTAGCCACCAGCCTGAAAACTACTCAGATAAGGGTCAACCATCTGCCTCCTTACCGTATAGATGGCAACATGGAGCATCTGTCTGTCCATGCTTATGATATCGTAGTCGTAGTAGACCTCCTCTGCCGAAAACGGGGTGAGATTGTCCATCTCAAAGGATATGGCAGAGGAAATATTGTCCATGACAACCGCCGGCAGTTCAGTGGTCTTCACCACGCACCACTCCTTTGGTACCGTGAGGATTATATTCATCCCCTTTGACGACCTGCCCTCCGTCACCATGGCGATAAAGGAGCCTAACTCCTCGGCGGAGGGGTACTGATTGTCTATCCCTCGGAAGAGGTTCTTTTTTATCACCACATATCGCGACGGTGTCCCCTTGATGATACAAGCATGTGCCCAGCCCTTTTCTATCGTTATCACCAGCGACCTGCGCTTCTGTCTTGTCAACTCAAAGGGCGATAACAGCAATATGTTGCCGACCACGGAGACCACACGGCCTAACCCCGCCAGCACCGTTGCCGTGCCAGAGTGCGTCGTAACACGCCTCAACAATGAAACAATTCCGCTTGCCTTATTCATAACAATCCTGATGCCATAATAGTTATATCCACATGTTTATTCTTTATTGGTTGTGACATTTTCCATTGATTTGTCCTCTTGCTCCTGAAACTTGAATGTCTCCGGCATCTTGTAAGATACGAACTTGAAGTCATTTGCAGATATCTCCACAATGGCCTTTATCCCTACGGATGAGGCATTGTCGTGGGACTTGCCAATGGCATCAATGGAGAAGAATATTTCGGTATTTTCATTGGGCACATTGATATAGTTCTTTATTGCCTCATAGGTTTCAGGCAAGAGCGCCTGCAATTCAGCCGTATTCTTAAACAACGCAGCCTTCCTTTGCTCTACAATGGCAGAGGCAACTTCTTCGGTAACGTTGGGTAAGGCCATCAGGACTTCCTTTGGGGCGGCGTTGATATTTATCTTACTGTTATCGATTCTATTGTACACGGTGACGAAGTCCCTGAGGCCTTTTTTGTCGCTTGTGCCATAGAAAATCTCCGACGTTACGCCCCTGATCATCAGCAGTTCGTCAACGGTGTCAAAGGGTGCATTTTTGGCCTTATAGGGGCGTTTCAGCGACATGTAATAATCGCTCTCAGCCCCATGCAAGCGGTGTAAGTCATCACTATCCATCCAGTCTCTTATAGAGTCTACAATAATATCCTGCGTATCGGCGTCAATCCCCAGGGCATTGACAAGCCCCTTTAATATTATATCATTGGAGAGGTTTAAGTCTACCTTGCCCGTCTCCGGCATCACACGCACAAGGGCAGAGCCATCGACAACCTCAACCGACCTGAAGCTGCCGTCGATCTTCCACCGGGTTTCATCGTCCTGAGGCTTCGTGCGTCTGTAGTACAGCTCTATGATGGCCCTGTTAATCCCACCTTCTGCCAGAAATCCTGCCGCCACGTACTGCCTGGAGCTGCTGCTCACCCGTGACTCGGACCGCGATATATAGGCCAGCGTCAACGACAGACCTATCAGGATCGCCATCACCCACAGCACCATCATCAGTGCAATCCCATCGGTATTGTATCTTACCGTAGTCATAATTCGGGGCTAACGGCCACCACCGCTAAACATATAGGGTTGTATCGGATTCTTCACGATGGCAGATGCCCTTGCCCTCACGGGTACCATCAGCTCTGTCTTGAAGCTGCCGTTGTACGCAAACAGCGAAACCAACAGCGGCACGGTATCGGAGTCTTCCACGCTCTTGCTCCAATCGCCTTCGGTATCCGTTGGTTTTTTGGTGAAAAAGTTAAACGATATCTCCTTGAAATTCTGTAGCAACACCGTACTTCTTGTTTCTCCGCTATATGCGCTCTCTTCGTGTATGACAAGCGAGCTGGTGTCACCGCCTCTGTCTCTGACCACCTCATATGTTACCAGAATAATGCCGCTCTGTCTACCCCACAGCGAAACACTGCTGACAAAAGACATGCTGTCCTCCTGGCCCTTGAAGTAGTACACCCCTTTTGCCGGCTCCCCATACATCAGGGGGATGAAGGATTGCAACTGCGACTCGATTATCCGCAGGGACGTTCTGGTGCGGTCGAGGGAATCGATCTTGCTCTCGCCCTTTTCGAGACTCTTGATGCCAAGGCGCAGCGAAAAACCAAGCACAACCACTATCATGGTCATTATGGTCATCACGATGGTCAGCTCCAGGAGCGTAAAGCCTGAGTTGTCACTTCTTATGATCTTACTGTACACTCTTGGCCACGGTGTCTTTCTTTTTGGCATACAGGGTGTTGAGGGGGTAAGACTTTTCATGGGAGCCGCTCTGCCACTTCACCGTTACCTTTATTGCATACAGGTCGTACTGGAGGGTTTCGGTCCTGTCCTGATCGACTTGCACGATGGCAACGTGGTATGTATAATCGGCGTTATCTGCTCTTTCGGTGTACTCCTCTTCGGTGAGGTTGCTGTCGGCAAGCACTGCCCTGAGCTTGGACTGCGCCATGACAACAGCCCGAGTATACCCCTCCGAGGAGGAAACCAACCTCAGCGAGCCTGAAAAAAGCTGCACTATCGCAGTTATCCCAACGGCTATAATGGTAATGGCAACCATTATCTCAATTAATGTAAAACCTTCTCTCTTGAAAGCATCACCTCTGTTATATGACATTATACGCACTGCTGTCGGGTTTGGCAAGAGAGAAGAAAGCAGGGTAACAAGTTTCACAAGAAGGGGTCAAGGGGGCTGGCCCCCTTGCAGGGGAGGTCTGAGGAGGGGGCGGAGGGGGTGAGGCACCCCTGCCGTAAACCACTCCCCTTTTTTCTTATCAACCTACTGAATCTGCCACTCCGTGCCAAGCACCGCCGGTAAGCCGCCAAGGGACAACTGCGTGCCGTCCATGAGCCAGATGCAAATCTCTCCGGTTGCGGAATTACGCCAGACAAGGTCTCTCTTGCCGTCGCCGTTAAAATCGCCAACGCTTATGATCTGCCACTGAGTACCGGCCTTGGCCGTCAGATCGCCACCCGTGATTTGCGTTGCATTCATCAGCCACGTGTAGACCATGTCATTGTCGGAATTGCGCCACAGCAGGTCGCTTTTGCCGTCGCCGTTGAAGTCGCCCACGTTGACTATCTGCCACTCCAGGCCAACCGTCCCAGGGGAACCGCTATCAGCTATCGTGGCGCCGTTCATCAGCCAGATGTAGACCATGCCGGTTGATATGTTGCGCCACAGGATATCGGTCTTACCGTCGCCGTTAAAGTCACTCACACATGCAATCTGCCAGTTAGCGTCAACCGTCCCCGGTGAGCCGCCGCCCGTACCGTTCATAAACCATATGTAGGTCATCCCTGTTGAGGTGTTTATCCACAGGACGTCGCTCTTGCCGTCGCCGTCAAAGTCGCCTGAACTTACCACCTGCCAGTCGGAGTCAACCGACGATGGCTGTGATATGGCCGATGGCGAGGCGCCGCCTGCTATGCTTGCACCATTCATGAACCACGTGTAGACCTGCCCGTTTTCGGTATTGCGCCACATGATGTCTCTCTTGCCGTCGCCGTTAAAGTCGCCGATGCTTTCGATCTGCCATTCATGGCCGAGCGTAGCCGGTGAACCGCCACCTGTTAGCGTTGCTCCGCCCATGAGCCATATGTAGACCATCCCGGTTGAGGTGTTACGCCAGACGATGTCGGTGGTGCCGTCGCCGTTAAAGTCGCCCATGCTTTCGATCTGCCACTCGTCGCCGAGCGTTGCCGGTGAACCGCCGCTTGCTATGTTTATACCGTTCATCAGCCACGTGTAGATCATGCCGTTTGAGATACTGCGCCACAGGATGTCGCTCTTGCCGTTACCGTTGAAGTCCATCCTGGGGATTCTGCACAGCAGGCAGACGCCCTGTGTAAAGCTGACGGAGACGCTCATGTTTGACGACATCGCAACGGTACACTGGTTGCCGCTTGTGGAGTCGCATCCCGTCCAGCCCCCGAACTTTGAGTCCTGCGTCGGAGTCGCTGTCAGGGTGACGGACGTCCCGCTGGCGTAGGTTGTCGTGCCGGTGTTGCCACTCCAGGTGAGGGTGCCCGTTGAGGCTATAACCGTGCCGGAGCCGGACTTCGTGACGGTGAGGGTGTAGGTTGTGGGAGGAGGGGTTGAAGTTACAGTAAATGCCTGGATGAGATTGTTTAGGACGTCTGATACATAGACGTTACCGGGGCTGTCAACTGCTACGCTAAATGGCATGGCAAACTTACCGTTACCCGTACCACTTCCACCCCATTGGGTCTTGAATGTGCCATTTGGGTCAAACTTCTGAATGAGGTTGTTTAAGGAATCGGCCACATAGACATCACCGGCACTGTCAACTGCTATACCAGTGGGGTTGTTAAACTTTCCGTTGCCTGATCCGCTGCCGCCCCATTGGATACTGAAAGTGCCGTTTGAGTCAAACTTCTGGACGAGGTTGTTTAAGGTGTCTACCACGTAAACATTGCCTATAGTGTCAGTTGCTACGCCATATGGGGCATTAAACGTTCCGTTACCTGTACCACTTCCACCCCATTGGGTCTTGAAGGTGCCACTTGAGTCAAACCTCTGGATGAGATTGTTTAAAGTGTCTGCCACATAAATATAACCGTTGGCGGCCACTGTAATACCAAATGGTGTGTTAAACGTTCCGTTGCCTGTGCCGCTGCCGCCCCACTGGGTCTTGAATTGATAGTCTTCAGCGTACAGGTTGCTTGCGATAAAACAAAGAACCAGGATGAAGGCTTCCATAACCTCTTTGAAATAAGACTTCTTATACAACATCAATGACCTTGTGTCTTTCATTAAATCCCTCCTAAATGTCATTCCAATAAACATCGAATCTAAAAAATAAATTTGGGCAGGGCTAAAGCCCTGCACCCAAAAAAAGAAAAAGAACCAAATGCCCAAATAACCGAATAATCAATGTCCGGAACGAACTGGCCATACATAGTCGAGGACGTAGGACTTACCGTTGGCGTAGACGTTGCCATCGTCCATGCCGACGATCCACGCGTGGGACGTACTGCCTGCGTAGGACGTCGACGACCAGTAGTCGCCAGACTGCACATCAAAACCATCGTCCCTAAGCTGTGAGTAACGATCAACAGCATGGCCGTTACAATAATACCAGTTGGTTGCATTGAGGTCCAACCCTGTTGTAGTCCCGTCCTCCCTGCAAAGGGTATACAACTCATCTATCGTTGGCAATCTCCAACCCGATGGCACACATGTATTAGCTTGATTCCACGTTGCATAACAACCGCCACCGCTGTTTTTCATCCACTGCAGTCCGGTTTTTGTATCCGTCATCGAGCCATCGCCGTTATCCGTGAAGCGCTTGCCACCTGGAGTTGGCGTAATTGTATAACTGACTGTATTGCTTATCGCCCCCGTCTGCCCATCCTCTGCCCACCATTTATATATTCCTGGTGCCTTAGTTGTTTCTGACTTATAAGTAATAGAGAAGGTTCCGTTGCTATCGATTGCCTGTTGAGGTGCAGGTTGGTATTCAGTTTCGTCAGGCTTCACGATATGCAATGTTGCAGTGCTATTCGGTGTAAAGCCTGTACCACTTTGTACAAAGGTGGTACCTGGAGGCCCTGACATCGGAGACTGTTCTATAACCGGACTTACAGTGCCTACTACATTGAACGTATAAGTACTACTTAATTCGCCAACTGTGCCATTTGCATAAATAGGAAGTACATTCCAACTATATTTTCCTTGAGCAAAATTATCAACCTCGTATGAGCAAGAAGATTCCCATCCTCCCGTGCCGTTTGATGTACAAGAGTCTTTTACATCTACTGTTAGTTGACCCTTTGAAGTTATAGTAAGATAATATTTCGTAGCCCCGGGAAAATTTGTCTTCCATTGGAAAGTAATCTTGGTCGAAGTACCATTAGCAGGGATATTATTATCTTTTAAAGGGTACACGAGTGTAGGAGCAAAGTCGCAGGTTGGGCCAGATATAAAGTCCTTAATCACAAACAAAAACATCCAATTACAGCGTGCATCGAAATAAGAATATTTCTCCTTACCGACACAGACATCGTGATCAAGACAAGCCTGCGTGTATATATTCACACCACGATTAGGAATACTATCCAAATCCCATATGGATGCAGGTATACATCCCTTGCCACAACGCCCCATACATTTATCTCCGCCAAATAACGTAGCTTCAGTTATAGTATCATTAGCATCTGAAGGCGGTTGAAATACCGTGTTTAAAATTGCGGCTATATTTGAGACGCCACCTGAAACATATCCAACATTTACAAGGATAGCTATTAGGTACGGCGGAATTGAGCAGATGTTTCCACCCACCTTTGTATATGTCGCATCTTGTGTAAGGTCTGTTTTACTAAAAACACTGCACAGATTATCGCTTCCTGTAAATAAAGAAAAGCTAAATCCACACCAGGGCAGGAATTGTGGTGTCTCTGACCTCGTTGCAAGGTTGACGATCTCAAGGATATTTAAAGGCAGATTGCTTGGCCAACTGTCCATGAGGTTTAAGGTGCGCACCAACTTATCCTCTACGAGTGTCTGACCTCTGAGTCCACTTGCCACCACGTGCAGGGCCTTATTTACAAGGACGTTGTCTTCTTCCGTAAGCATCGCTACCGGATTATGGCTATCATAAGCGCTGATATGGAAATCTCCTTCTCTGCTTCCATAGCCGATCCTTACATTTATCTGCTTGTCGTTCAATAGCAGGTTTATATCGATTATCTCATCTGCTCGTCCGTTTACGGCTGAAAATCTGACTGAAGGCTTTTGGGGTATCCTCTTTATATTTCATGGTAACTACGCTTTTATGCATCATGGATTCCTGGTCAAGCCAGGAATGACACACTTGGAAAACGCCTGTAACTGTCATTCCTGCGAAA
>NZ_JABXWD010000111.1 GCF_019173545.1 Candidatus Magnetobacterium casense
TCCCATAGGAATAGGAAATATCCTACAAAGAGAGATAATGAGTACACTCGTTGAGAAGCTGAAGAACCTCCAGTCAGATAAGCGTCTAACAGACAATCAATTCGCCAAGCTGATAAATGTAAGTTCGGTTATGTGGCGAGCTGCAAAGAAGGGCAGGCGGAAGCTGGGAGAGAATACCTTGGGCGGCGTTCTGATTGCATTCCCGGAGCTTAAACAAGATATCTTGGAGTATTTGAGGCGTAAAAATGGAGAGAGCAGTAACTAGGCACGCTCTCTTTTTTTGCCTTTAGTGCGTTACCTCAGTAACAAGATAGAGGGGTTAAGTGTCAGCACTTCACGTCATAGCCGGAGCCAGAGGCGGACAAGCCACCCTGCAGCGCTATGGCTTATCTCACTTCTCAGATATCGGCAAACTCGGAGGACGGCCTACGTGGATGGAAACCCTGGAGAAGGACCAGCTGGCAAGGGATAAGGCGAATAAGAGGTCTCGCAGTAGGAATAATGGAGGGGGCTAAATGCCAATCTTAAACTACTCAACCAGCATTGCAGCCTCTAAAACAGTTGCCGAGATTCAATCTAATCTATCTCGTCATGGCGCATCTGCAATACTCATAGAATACGGCAATGGAGAACCTTCAGCGCTTTCTTTTAAAATTGATACTCCCCATGGCAATCTACCCTTCCGGTTACCCATAGACCCCAAACGCGTTCTGGCTGTTATGCAAAGGCAAAAAGTACCACGCTCGTATTGCAACTATGAACAGGCTGTAAAAGTTGCATGGCGGCTCCTGAAAGATTGGGTTGCTGTGCAAATGGCATACCTCGAAACAGAACAAGTTACGATAGACCAATTACTTTTACCTTATCTCATGGTCGAAGAGAATAAAACACTTTATGACCGGATGGTTGATAAAGGCTTTAAGAAATTAACACAAGGCGAGCAAGGCGGCGATGACACTCCAGATTAAGCATCCCAAGAAGTTTAACCAGACTGAGCGTGTTGTCGTGCCGAAGCGCAACAACCATCAGTCGCCGGAAGCAGACACAGGGCACGAGCTAACCTGTATCAGTTGTGGCAGAGAGATACCAGCGGGCTACCAGTGTGATACCTGCAAAGAATTATTCAAGGCGAGAGGAAGGGGGTAAGGCATGTCTGGTTGTTTTTGGTATTCAATTATTGGGCTTTTTGTGGGAATATTCGTAACTGCTGGCATAGTTGGTCTTAGCTTTTGTGTCCAGCCCAGTTTTCGCCGAAGGAAAATCGTCTATCAGTTCAGTACGGGGAAAGAGGGAACTTACGAGGGTTATGTAACAGATGAAACGGAATCGCTAATTAAGATTCGCGATGCCGAACCTACTGGCTATCGGCAAGATTATGGTCATTCTGGCTTGCTGAGGAATAAGCCAATATATACCGAGACTTGGTATGAAAAGGCAAACGTCAAAGTAATAAGGGGGTAGGTTAGATGGTACAGGTTAAAGACATTGTATCAGGCAGGCTCGTAGCCATTGACGAGAATCAAATTAAGGTGCAGCTCCCCACCGGCTTGATTAAGAGCTATACATACGAGGGGCTGGGTGACACCGGACTCAATGTAGATATACAGTGGCTCTACGACAACATGGGGCAGCGAGTGATATGCCTGGTGGAAAGCGGCTGCATGACAGAGATTAAGCCATTGGGGGCGAGGCTATGAACAGCGTCTGGTATGTCCACGCCGTAGGCTCCGGCATTATCGCGGTTTTATGCCTGTTGGCTTTTCTGTGGGCAAGGAGAGGGAATAAAAACATCGAGCCTTCTTGATTGGAGTTGGGATGATAAACATTAAATTCAAAGATAGCAACTCAATAACGATTGAAGGTTCAAATAATACTTCATGGACTATACGCGATACCCAAGAGGGTAATATCGAGATAAGCCTTAATAAATGGCACGAAACAGTCAAGCGCATACCCATAGAAGCAACCCCTTCGGGTGATGCGAAATATATAGAAATCAAACCGTTGTGATTGCTGAAAGGGGGTGATTCCAGTGGTTATAGAGTACGCCATCGGCGGGTTGTTCTCCATAGCGCTTTCGGCGTTTATCTTCTATTGGTTGATTGGAATTTTATTGAAGGCGGTGTAAGAGTGGAATTAGTAATAAGGCAATCATCCGGGTTTATCCTATCGAGGCACAAGGCAAGAAAAGAGCACTCTTGCCAGATATGCCGCAAGCCTATCCTCAAAGGCACCGAATGCTATACCCGCATTGTGGCCGGCTCCGGCGTGGGTGGATTCATTGACGCGGAAAAAATACATACGTGGTGCGCGTAAATATGACTACTTGCAAGCATTTAGATATCCAATGGATAGCGCAAAACTACGTCTGCGCTGAGTGCCATAGCGGATTGACAACACCATGGAGCCCTATATTTCACAGGACAATCCTAGTATGTGCCAAAGACAGAAGCCACAAGGGATATGTGCGGCTTGACGAGGGCATGGAGAAGCTAATAGCCGCCGGAGCCACAGAAGAGGAAATCCAAACTTATCTAATTCAAAAACAGGAGGCGTATCACATGGTAACAGACACGAAACTACAAAGGTATCAAGGCAACACCAGTCTCACAGAAAAGGAAGCCAGTCACATTCTATCACTGTGTTGGCCGAAAGCGCCGCATGAGGAAGTAGTGCGAGCTGCGCTGCTATGCAAGTCCTACGGACTGAATCCCCTTATGAAGCATGTATTCCTGATTCCCTTCAAGAATAAGCAGACAGACGGCATATCATGGGCAACCGTTATCGGCATTAAGGCTACGCGGTTACTTGCCAGCCGGCGCCGTCCCTACACCTACGTTGACGGACCGCGCGTTATGACCGAAGAGGAACAACAGGCTATCTTCGGTAAGGTGGACCATGGGCGGATATGGGCTATCTGCAAAGTGGGCGATCTGCAGGGCAACCAGGCGCCCGGCTATGGCTTCTGGCCGCGCACTGATAACCCCCATGGCACGGAAAAGGGCAACACGCCGGAGAATATGGCTTTTATCCGCGCTGAACGCAATGCGCTGGACAGGCTCTTCCCCGGTGAAATGCCGGACGTTGAGGTTGTCGATGAGCGCTTTGCCAACGGACAGCACGTAGAGGCTTGCAACGTGATTGACAGTACGGCGAAGGAAGTGCCGACTGAGGAAGCGAAGGTGCCAGCTACAGAGGCACCACCGGCGCAGCGTTACAATCCCGCGCCAAACAAACCAAGAACGCTGTTGTGATTCTGCGAGCCCTGGCAACTAAGCCGATGCCAGCTAAAGCGTGAGTGCGCCGGGGCAATCCAAAACGCAGAGAGTATATCGTTTTGGCTAACCGAATAGATTCAGGGGCAGCGAATATGAGCCGCCGGGATGCTGGCTAACCGGCGGCGGGGCGAAAGGGGGGAAGAATGGTCAACGCCACAAAGCACGTGGATGATTACTCGCAAGATATACCAATATTAACTACTGAGCAAATGAAAGAGGATATAGTTTGGTTTATCAAACACAGAGACTACGTATCATTTGCGGAGATTATAAACCGCTATGGCGAACAGGCCAAGGGGGAAGAATCCATCTTGAACAACCAGTACAACATAATTCTTTGGGCTAACATGTCTAGCATTCTCGCGGATAGTATTCTGAGTTTAATTAAAGATGGCGATATTCACAAACATCCGGCAAGCCTATTAACCTACTTAGCAGATGGTATGTTGCCAACCTTTCCGATGGTTCGGCGCCTACCACGTATTGCTTACAAATCCCCCCGGTGGCTACCTGTTTGTTTTAGACCTGGGGCTTCTTGTGGTGAAAAGGAATGCCCACATCGCCAACTCAAAAAGATAGAAAATGAAAGTCGAATCATTCAATAACAGGCACAACGGAGTTACCTACAAGGGCGCCAAGATACCATGCCCGATAGAGGCTACTGTGTGCCTGGATGATAAGTCAAAGGTGGTGATTAAGGGAGTGCTATCGATAGAGCAAATGACCGGCTCTTACAAGTTTGGCGAGCAACTGCAGATCGTGGTGCTGGGCAAGCCAGTAAGGGTTGAAAAGAGGAATGCCAGTGAGTACCAGAGAATAGAGATTGCCATACCACTGAGCTGGGGGAATGAGTTAATACAGTCCTATTTAACGCAGAGGGGGAAGTTATGACAGAGCGTTCTTTTGATACTGAGTTTTGGGATAGACCATTCACGGAAGAGTTGTCTATAGCCGCAAAGCTGCTTTACATCTATAGCTGGACAAATTCGCATTGTAACCAGGCTGGGCTTTATAAGATAGGACTAGGAAGAATAGCAATCGAGACTGGTATACCACGCGCATCACTCCCCTCGTTATTCAAGGAATTAGAAGTTAAAATACAGTGGTTCCCCGAGCACAATATCCTTTGGGTACGAAATTTCCTGCGCCGCCAAACCAAGTCACCTTATTTCCTCAAAGCTGCAGTTAAAAATGTGCTCGGCCTTAACGTGCCAGAGGAAATAAAAGACGCATTTCAGGAATATAACTCTGAACTACTCCAAGGGGCAACCGTATCTCAATCACTAACTAGGCGTGAGTGTGTAGGAATCCGAGACTTGTTCATCTGCCAATACTGCGGTAGCGCTATAGAGTCGAATAGTGAATTAGAGGTTGACCATATAATTCCTGTATCTAGGGGCGGCAAAGACAACTATCAAAACTTGGTATGCGCCTGCCAGGGGTGCAACCAGAAAAAACTCGATAACCTTCCCGGAGATGTGGGACTTAATACTCCCAAACCTCAGACTTTTCATGCCGCGCAAGCGATTTATATCCTGAAAAACAATAGCGAAATTCGAGCCAAATGGTTATCGGTATTCCCTCATAGATATAACCACTGTGATTCAATATTAAATCAATATTGTTCAATATTGAGTAATGTTGGAGGAAGTTGCCCCTCTGATCTAGTCTGTACTGATTCTTTATCTGATTCTTTATCTGATAAGGGGTTTGGAGAGCGCGAGAGGAAAGGGGATTGGCGGGAAAGGAAAAAGGCTGAGAGGGCGAAGCAAAGCGATCCGGAAGAGTATTATAAACGATACGGTCACCTATTAAAAAAGCCCGAAGTGTCCAGCCCTGTCAAGGGTTAGCTGTGGACAAATGTATAGGGGTGCGCAGATATGAATAAATGTCAACGGTGCGGGGGTAGTTTGATAAAAGACAGATTTGGCATTACCTGTCTGCAATGCGGTTATGAGCCACCGGAAAAACTGGCTGGCTTTGCGGAGCCAATGATTCAGGCCACGAAAGTTATAAAAGCGCAGTTTGCCGATAAGGTTATAGCCCGGACCGTAAACTGCTACCGGATAAGCAAATACGCATAGGGGGTGTTGCTGTGAAAATGAAGTGTTTGCATTGTGGGGTAAGAGTCTTACTGAAAGCCGTTGTTAAATTATGGCGCAAAAATAAAAAGGTTTATCGCTGCCCGGAGTGCGGGGGTTTAACGGAGTTGGAGTTGTTTTAGGTGCGGCCATACGATAGGAGGTTTTATGAACAGGCATCGCTCACTCTATCAATGCCACGAGGCAAAAGTATCTGGCGATAGGATTATCGGTTAAGTTCTGATTTGGTAGGTGAGGAGATAAGGAGGACGAGATGGTCAGGAAAATCTGGAGGTTCTTTGCACTCAGTAGGTTTGAACAGGGGATGTTGGCTGGAGTTTGTGCGGTCATAACCTGTCTAACACCATTCGTTGCGGCTAGATACCCTGAAATAACAGAGGGGAAGTGGGTGATAACAGGGATAGCCGATGCCACTTGGCTTCTTGTTATGTTCAAAGGGGCTTGGGATGAAGTGAAAGAAAGGCAGAAATGAGCCACCAACCAAAACAGAACTTAACCGGATTATCTGTGCAAGGGAACACAAGCTGGGCGCGTGCCAGGACTATGGCATACCGCTAAACCGGATGAAGCGCGGCGAGCCCTTGTACTGCGCGGCATGTACTAAGTGCACGGACTTCCGGCGTAACGGTGGGATTCCGCCAAAAGAAGAGAGGGGCTGGTAGCCAATATATGAACATTCTCAAACAACTCTACTGTAGACGATGCCGGCGTACCACCTGGCACCTTAATAGCCGGTGTGAAGTCTGCCAGAAGGAGGTTGACAATGACAGACAACGGAAAGGGCTGCGCTCACTACTGGATTATAGAAGAGGCGCGAGGTCCGACAAGCCGGGGAGTCTGCCAGAAGTGCGGCAAGGCACAGATGCACCCTAACCAGACGGAGTTGAGTTGGGAGGCGCAGCGGAAAAGCGCACAGTCATTGTTCCACCCGGAGCCAATCGCGCAAAGGGCAACCAGGGTAAAGGCGTTTAGATATTACGGGTTAAGTTCTGTTTTGGTGGATAGGAGAAAAGAATGAGCAAAATATACGGTAGCGACAACGAGTTTGAATACTATGCCGATGAACCGCCAGAGCAAAAGTATGAGCCGTTAATTAGTCGTAAGCTTATAATGTTATTCTTTGTTATGTTGCTTGCCTTGCTCGTTGTTTTGGTTTGGCCTCAATCGCCAACTGCCCAGCCTGTATTAGACCCGTTCCCTGTAATTATTGAAGGAGGCAACTGTACCTATGGAACATACGATGGAATAAATTGGCGGAAGGTTTATTGCTATGAAGGTAACAGTTCGGTGCTTTGGGTTCCCTATCCAATAATTGGGAATACCACGTTCTATCTTTATTATGGGAATGGGACTATAGATGTCGGTAATGAGACTTGGCTTGATGGTTACAATATAAGACGAAAAATGGAGATAAACTGGTGAGAAATGAACAGGGCTATCCACCAAAAGAGAACTTAACCATATTACGCGTGAAAGGAGAGGCAATGATTGAGAAGCAGAAGGCGCTAGATACCATAAGAAGCTATCTGCAAGATGTGTGGAATGAAGGAGATGGGCATTATCCTTTGACCGATACATCAGAGCAGATTCTCGCCCTGTTCCAGCCCTCACAACCTACGGAGGGCGAGCTTGCACCGTGCCCTTATCGCGCTGGTAGGGTTTGCCCCGAATGTGGTAGTGATATGGCTTGGGAGTGGGAGAAAGGGAGCAAAGCCCAACGCCAGTTCGACCTACAGCGCATGGTGAAGCTGCCAAGCGAGGACAGATTATTTACTGAAATTAACAAATGGCTAGATGATGAAGACAAAAGCATAATGTTGGCTTCCAAAGTTCACAAGTGGCTCAAGGAGGGCAAATAATGGATGAATATCTAAGAGATAAACTACAAGACAAGATACTTGATATTATCAACAACACAACTGACTTAGATAAAGACTCTGAGGTTGGCGAGCAACTCTCTTGGGACATAACTAACTTGATTTATAGGTTAGGCTGGCATCCCCAATGCGAGTGCCTGAAGCTGCCCACAAAGCAGGAGTTCGTAGAGAAGTGTTTAGGCACAGGATATGGCGAAGTCTACGATTGGCTTCAATACAGGGAGGAGCCACCACATGGGGGAACTGATAGCAAGGGGAATGATGCAAAAATCGAAAATTGAGTGGTGCGACTACACAGTGAATCCGGTAAAGGGCTATTGCCCAATGGCCTGTCCGTACTGCTATGCTCGCCGAATGTATGACAGGTTCGGGTGGGATAAGACGATTAGGTACGAGCAAGATGCTTGGTATAAGCCAGCCCATATAGACCAACTGGAAGCAGGCAAAAGGATATTTGTCGGCAGTACCTTTGAATTATTCGGGGATTGGGTAAAGCCAGAATGGCTCGATGCTATCTTTTATGAAGTAGAATTGCATAGCGACCAGGCCTTTATCTTCCTAACCAAGCAGCCTCAGAATCTCCAGAAGTGGAGTCCGTTCCTTGAGAATTGTTGGGTAGGAGTGAGCGTAGATGGTACAGATAACGCTCCGCTTGGCCGTATGCTCTATACGGCATTCGATAGAATACAAGCAAAAGTGAAGTTCGTATCTTTTGAGCCACTACTTGCAAACACTCGCTTGGACAAACGAGATTTAAGCCCCGACTTTGCAGATATACAGTGGGCAATAATCGGCGCCGAAACAGGCAACCGCAAAGGAAAGCCGCCTTTAACCGAAGTCCACAAGTGGGCAAAGGAAATCATCGCAGCCGCAGACGAAGCGGGTATCCCAGTGTTTCTTAAAGATAATTTGAAATGGCCGGTTAGGCGTCAGGAGTTCCCAGTAACCAAATGCAGTGATTTTGGTTAGTCACAGGGGGTAGGTTATGGCAGACAATCCAGGGACAGACTTAGTACCAGTTAACATAAAAATGTTTAGATTAAACAAAACTACAAAGAGTCCAGCCGTTATCAAGGCAAGAGCCGCCGCCGGCTCCTATGTTCCCCACCTGCGGCTCGAGGAAGTCCTGGCTATAGCCCAGGTCGCCGGCGCGGTGCGGGAAAACGGCGAAAGGAACCGACTGCTGGTGTTGACCATTTTTGACGGCTGTTTGCGCGTGAGTGAGGCGCTGGCGCTAAAGGTTGGCGATCTGAAACAGTCAGGCGAGGGTTGGTATGTCCAGGTGTTTGGCAAGGGCAGGAAGCCCGGTGTGGCTGCCATAAGCGCGTCACTGGCCGCCCAACTCCAGGCATACGCCTATCGAGCCAAGATACAACCCCACGAACTGTTTTTCCCCATAAAGAGGTCTAGGGCGTTTCAACTGATAGACGCTGCGATGAAGGCTGCTGGGGTAGAAAAGCCGCCCCACGTTGGCGCGGTCCATGTTCTGAGGCATAGCGGCTTAATAGAACGGTTGCGCGTTACTGGCAACCCCAAAGCAGTTCAGGAGCAGGCGCGGCATTCCACGGCGCAAATGACGTTGAGGTATCTTAAAACTCTCACGGCTGAAGAGGCGTTGAAGATACAGCAACAAGTGGATTTCGGGTATTAGGGGGCATTATGAGGATATTAGGGTTTTCGGATGTCCAGATAGTGCTTCACCCGGTTCTCCTCGGTTGCAGTTGGTACGATTTTTCATCGTGCCGACTGAGCCGGGGGGACTGGAAGGGAGGCAAATAATATGCCCTCCCTTAACAATGGTGGTGATGGTCTTAAATCAGAATTGACCAAGGAAGAAATAGCAAGAATGATTGATATTGCCCTATGGAAAGCGGAAACCCGTATTTTGAAAAAAGTGGTAAAGGTGATATTGGCAAATAATCAAAAGGTGCTAGAGCAACTAACAGAATTAGGAGTTATCAATCAGGAATGAATATACCAGCTTTGGCTAAATCTTTAGCAATTTGTTCATTGTTCACGTATATTGCCTCTATAACTTTTCTAAAGATTGCCTGTGCTGCATCAGTTGATAATAGTTGCATTTCTGGGTCAACCATCGGCATAACGATTCCCCACATTTCATCTTCATCAAGACCTATGCGATTTATATTCTTCTTCTTCATGATTACGTCACCATCCTTATTTCAACTGGGTGGACATATATTCACCACCCTAGCTAAAGGTTGCGTAAAAGTATATCGCCTGCTTAGGTGGAAATCAACCGCAACCGAGGATAACCCTATAGCAATCAAGGGGGAGTAAATGAAAGCCCTGAAAATGCACAAAAGCGGGCTAACGCTGGCTGATTATCGTGCTTTATGTGGGATTGAACGTGCTGCTAAAGAAATCGTCTGCCAGATGGGATTCTTACGCAAGCATATTTCCACAGGGGAAATCTATGGGGAAGAATTTCGCCTCATGTACGCAGGCAGCCAAGCCGCTAAGATATATCACCTATCAAAGGGTGTGAGCCGTAGATATGACGAGAGGAAGAATAAGGCAGTCAAGGATAACCCTATAGCAATCAA
>NZ_JABXWD010000112.1 GCF_019173545.1 Candidatus Magnetobacterium casense
GGTCAACTTCGACGAACTCATGAATCGGCAAAAGCGTTTCGATAAGTACGAAAAAGTAGCGATCAAGAAATATGGCCGGTAACGGCACAAGGCACATCAACACGCTCAAACTTGTAAGCGGCGGGGGGGTTGAGGGTGTGAAAGGTGTGTTGAGGGGTTGGGGGGTAGTCGTTGCATCTCTGGTGGTGTGCGTTTGTCTGTTGGGGTGCGATAGTCCTAAGAAGGCGGAGATTTTCTTGCAGGTAGGGCATGCTGGTAGTGTAAATTCGATAAGTTACAGTCCTGATGGTCGGTTTATTGCATCAGGAAGTGGAGATAAAACAGTAAAGATATGGGATGCCTCTACGGGGGCATTGATTCTGACCCTCTCGGGGCATACGGACTTTGTACGCTCAGTAAGTTACAGTCCTGATGGTCGGTTTATTGCTTCGGGAAGTGGGGATAACACAGTAAAGATATGGAATGCCTCTACGGGGGGCTTGATTTGGACTCTCGCTGGGCATACTAACAGTGTATCCTCAGTAAGTTACAGTCCTGATGGTCGGTTTATTGCTTCGGGAAGTGGGGATAACACAATCAGAATCGCAGATGCCAACACCGGAAGCCTGACAATGACCATCGCTCTCTTACCCGCTAACGAATGGTTGACCTTCAACGCCGATAACCTCTTCTATGCGTCATCGCTGCAGGGTGACGAATACGCAGCCGTCCGTTTCGACAACGCCCTATGGCCAGTATACCCCCTGAAATACTACCGCAAGGAACTGCAACGTCCCGATGCGGTGAAACTCTTCGGCCAGCCTCAACCCAAGATAAAGCCTAAGTGGGACACAAGGGAGAATAAGGGGCTGTGGATTGCCCTCTTCAGCACTATAGCGTTATTGGTGCTGGTAGCCGGATGGTACCTCAGATACAGGGTCTACAGCAAGAAAAAGATAGGCAGCCTGTCAAAAGAGCGGGATAAATATTCGCAGGAGGTAAAGACCAAGGACGAGAGACTGGCCGAAAAGACGCTTGAGTCAGACCGCTTAAAAAACGCAGGGAAGACTGAGATTACCGCACCATACCACCCCATAGACAACCCCTACCGCCCGGGGCCTCCACTGACTACCGGCCATGTGTCGTTTGTCGGCAGAGAGGAACAGTTTAACGAGGTCATCGCCGGAACTACAAAAATAGCCGGCCACTGTTTCATTGTCACAGGGGAGCGCAGGGTCGGAAAGACCTCCTTTGTCTACGCCCTGAAGGAGAAACTCGATGCCGGGATAAGACATGCCTTTGTGGATATTCAAGGTCTGACGGGGAGGTCTACCGCCGGTTTATTCTATGAACTCTCAACCTCATTGTGCGATGCTGCAGGGATTGAGTTCAATTTGGCATTAGGTGATTTTAAGAAAAACCCCTTTGATGCATTTGCCGGTGTCTTAAAAGGGCTGGAAAAAGTACTGGGCGACACCCGAATACTGTTGATCATTGACGAGTTTGAAGTACTGCAAGATCAGATCGATAAAAATATATGGCCGGAGGAGGTCCTTCACGTAATCAGGGGGATAATCCAGCACAGGAAATGCTTTATCGTGATGTTCTGCGGCACCTACAGGCTGCACAAGCTAAGGAGTGATCAGTGGGGGATTCTGTTTGGCATTGCCCACACGATAAAGATGGACGCCCTCCCAAAGACGGACGCCGAGCAGTTGATCCGCCTCTGCAAAATAGACATCAGCACCGCCGCCGTTGAAAGAATCCTCGCATTTACCGGCAGTCACCCCTACTACCTGCAGATCGTATCCTCAACGATGATCAACCACCTCAATAACGTAAAGCGCCTCAACGTCATTGACGCCGACTTGACCGTCATCTTCAGGAAGTGCATGGAGGGCGACCTGGAAAATGCCCTGGATTACATCTGGAGTGGCGTCTTGGGCGAAAACGCAACCGGACGTCTGCTTCTGTCGCTCCTTTCGGGTCTGCACCCGGAACCGGCGCAGTGGATCGGCATGGACGACATCAAGGAAGGCTGCAAGAAGTTCTGCGACGCAAAGACCCTCCATGCCACGTTGGAGGAGCTTGCAGGCAGGCAGTTGATCGTTGCTCGTGCGAGTGCGGAGAAGAAGGACTTCGATTACCGCTGCAAGACGGGGATGCTGCATCAGTGGCTCAGGGAACGCAAGCCGTTTCAAAATACCTTTGAGATAGAGTATAATAAAGGTAAGACTTAGAAGGATAAGGTTATGAATCCATTTTTAGACACAACGGCATATATAAAGAATGCTGACAGATTTTTTCCACGTCAACGGGAGATCAAAGAGATTACCGAGCGTTTGCAAAAGAAGGTGCCTTGTTCGGTGGTCGGTCCAAGGCGTATCGGGAAGTCGTCGCTGCTATATTACGTAAAACTGACAGGTCTTGGATTAAGCAATTACAAGCCCGTGTATATAGACTGTATGGAGGTACTCAAAAATCCCGAAGTGTTTTTACAAGAGATTGGTAATGAATTAAACATCGGAGTGTCTGAGACAGATGATATCGAGAAACTCTTGATCAAACTTAATAAGTACCTGAAAGATGAAACAAGCGAGACCCCGTTGTTGCTGCTTGATGAGATTGAAGTTATAGCAATACCAAAATTTGGGGATATCTTTAATTGGCTGCGAGCCAAGACCTCTGCCGGGGCGCTTAATATCGTCACAGCCTCCCAAAAGGAATTGTGTGAGGTCTTTGGCAAGAAAGACGATGTGGGGTCAGCGTTTCACAACATATTCGTGTCAATCCCCCTGGGGATGATGCAGGAGTCTGAGGTTCGGGCAATGCTCAGTAAGCTGGGTTCTCCTGAGTTCGAGGCAACATGCGGTAGTCGCATAATCCATAAGGTCGGTACGCATCCGTTTCACGTCCAGCAGTTGGCGAAATGCTGCTATGACAGATGGGAAGCTAATAAACCCTTTGACAATAACACCTGGCAGCAGATACTTGCGGACTTTAACCGTAATCCGGAAGTACATGATAACTACGTATCGGAACCAAAACCTAAGATTACAGACAATGGCAGACGTATATTAGAGTACCTGAACAAGTATGGTGAGGCAAAGAAACCACGTATCGCCGTAACACTCAGGTTGGTTCCTTCAGAGATGCAAGAAGCAATTATGAAACTTCAAAGTGATAACCTTGTCGAATTAAGGAGCACTGAAAGGGATTGGGTGCAGAGATTTGGGATTACTGAGAAGGGGAGAAGAATTACGGAAGACCTTATGAATACAGTATGTCAGAGTTAGGATTTCAAATTGCATTAACAGCGTTCCTGTCCCTAATCGTTTCATCAATAGATTTGTTTCGAGACTACAAGGAAGAAACTTTGAATAAGGCGTGGATATGGGTGCTTTTTTATCTTGCACTAAATATCGGCGCCAGTGTTTTTGTCTTTGTAGTTTCACTTAACGCTGATGTAACTATTAGTATGAGCAAAAATAGAATATCTTTAAGCGAAATTAATGAATGGGTTAAGTCTGTATTTTGTGGAATGTTCTTATTGTTTATTTTAAAATCAAGACTATTTATGATTAAAATCGGTAAAAGTAACGATGTAATTAATCCTGAATATCGTTTCCAACAAATAGTCAACATCATTAAGCTTAAAATTGCCGAGAGAGGTCTGAGTGGTAATCTTGAAAAGATGCAAAGATTATTGGTGAGTTTGAGTGTAGATGAACTTATTAACGGTGCTAATCTCATAATCAGAGTCGATGAATTATGGCAATATTCAGATAAAAAAAGCAATCTGCAATAGAGAATCTGAATAAAATCAACAAAATAAAGGATGAACGAAAAAAGAAAGAATCTCTGTGTAAATTTATATTTGACTTTGGAGGCGAAATTGCTCCTGAAGAATTATTCGTAGAAAGAATGTTATCATATAAAAAATGGAGAGATTTAATTGTTTTTCTGGAACAAAGATCAGATAGTTTTTCACACGAAGATATATCTTATATAAATAAACTTCGTGAAGACCACATGAAAGTAGAAACTTTGGAATTAAAGAATGACAATAAAGACGAAATTATAGAGCTTATATTTAAACATTATACTCATTCGGAAATATTTGAGTTTCTTAACAAATGAATTACTGTAATGTATAGGATACTGAAGGAATATGGCAGATAAGAACCCAAAGCACATCAACACTATCAAACCGACCAGGACGCCCCCTGAGCACCAGGATGCACACGTCCGGGCCAAGAATTTCAATGAGGTCACCATCGGCTACAACGAGGCACTGGCCCTGCAGGAGGCCGACCGGTGTATGCAATGCACCAAACCGGGATGTTCCAGGGGCTGTCCCGTGGGGATCGACATCCGGGGGTTTATAGACCTGGTATCGAAGCGGGATTACCGTGGCGCCTACAGCCTGATCACGGAGGCCAATCTGTTTCCGGCGATCTGCGGACGCGTCTGTCCACAGGAGCTACAATGTGAGGCTAACTGCGTGGTAGGCAAGAAGCTCCAGCCCGTTGCAATCGGACTCCTGGAGAAGTTTGTCGGCGACACTGCCCAGGCAAACGACTGGAAAAGGCATCACGAAATCACCGCAAACGGCAAGAAGGCCGCAATCGTCGGTTCCGGACCGGCAGGACTGGCCTGTGCCTCGGACCTGGCAAAGGCCGGTGTCAAGGTGGTTGTGTTTGAGGCACTGCACCGTCCAGGTGGCGTGCTCATGTACGGGATTCCCGAGTTCAGGCTGCCCAAGCAGGTCGTCCTCAGGGAGATCGACAACCTCAAAGACCTCGGCGTTACCATAAAGACCAACAAGGTCATCGGCAAGTTGCACACGATTACCGAGCTGCTGGACAAGCACGCCTACGATGCGGTCTTTATCGCAAGCGGGGCCGGTTATCCCATGGGACTCGGTGTGAAAGGAGAGCTGCTAAACGGCGTGATGTCGGCCAACGAGTTCCTGACGCGTGTCAACCTCATGCACGGCTACGATTTTCCACGCCACGACACCCCCGTTGGTATCGGACGCAACATAGCCGTCATTGGTTGCGGCAACACCGCAATGGATGCCGCACGCGTTGCCATGAGGCTCAACACCAAAAACGTCTATATCGTTTACAGGAGATCGATGAAGGACAGTCCCGCCCGCAGGGAAGAGTTGAAACACGCAATCGAAGAGGGTGTGCAGTTTTACTGGGAAACACATCCCGTGGAGATACTTGCATCAGCCGACGGTTGGCTCACCGGCATGAAGTGCACCAGTGGAGGTGAGGACTTCATCCTGGACGTTGATACGGTCATCTATGCCCTGGGCACAATGGCAAACCCCATAATAGCACGCTCAACCCCAGCCCTCAGAACGGATGAAAGAGGCTACATAGTGGTTGACCAACAGACGCAAATGACCTCCATCCCCGGAGTCTTTGCCGGTGGGGATATCTCCAAGGCCCCCGGCTCCTTTACCACGGTCATCCACGCCATGCAGACGGGACGACGTGCCGCACAGGGAATTTTAGACTATATCGCACAAAAGGCTGACAAATAAATTCAAGGAGGCAATTATGCAATTAAAGGGTAAGGTGTGGAAGTTTGGCAGGGACATCGATACGGATGCAATCATACCGGCGAGGTATCTCAACACGGCAGACCCGGTTGAGCTGGCAAGGCACGTCATGGAGGATGCCGATAAGGATTTCCCGACGAAGGTCAGAGCAGGGGATGTGATCGTGGCAGGGGCTAACTTTGGGTGTGGTTCGTCGAGGGAACATGCGCCCATAGCCTTAAAGGCATCGGGCCTGAGTGCGATAGTGGCGGGGAGCTTTGCGCGGATATTTTACCGAAACGCCTTTAACATTGGTCTGCCGATCTTTGAATCCCCCGAGGCCGTCAGTCAGATCAAAGAGGGCGACGTTATCGAAATCGACACCGTCACCGGAGTTATCTCAAACACGATCACAGGCGTTCAGTATCAGGCCAAGCCGATCCCGCCGTTCATGGAGGAGCTTATCAACGCCGGTGGCCTGATCCAGTGGACGCGTAACCAATTGGGGCTTGTATTGGGCGGGTAATTTAAAATTAAATTGTCCCGTTAAAAAAACACTGTTGACATCGGCAAAAATCTCCTGTATAATAACGGAATTGAGCTTGGTTTGAGCCGCTAGCTCAGTAGGTAGAGCACCGCCCTTTTAAGGCGGGCGTCCTGGGTTCGACTCCCAGGCGGCTCACATGGAGTCCCCATCGTCTAGCCCGGCCTAGGACATCGGCCTTTCACGTCGGTAACACGGGTTCGAATCCCGTTGGGGACGCCAACTTCACCCCCCTCCTCAACAAAGTGTCAGCGTCCGGCGAAAGGGCGCTCGGCAGAACAGGTGTCCGGTGAAACAGGTGCCCGGTGAAACAGATGATAAGTCGCATAGAGACAGTAAGATAGTGGTTCCTGTAAATATTTTTGTGATTACAGTGTTAAGCATTATGGGGTCAAGGGGTCAGCGCCCCCCCGGCATAAAAGAGGTCAGCGAGGGGTCAGCGACCCCCGGCATAAAAGGGGCGAGCCGCCCCTTTCTTTCTTGTATGCAGGCAATTTTGATACCCGAAAAAACTCGAATCCGATCAGTATATAGCACAATGTGTTTATTGTTGCCAAATATCATGCCTGAAAAAACCTGTGTATTTTCAGTATACTAAAGAATGTCTGCAATATGATATAATAATTGCGAAATGGCATCTGATACCAAAGAAATCCGTGTAAATGAGACATACCTCAGGACGTTGGAGCGAAGGGTTGATGATCTTCAGACGCTCATAGAGGTTTCGACGATCATATCCTCTACGCTTGACTTTAACAAGCTGATTTCGCTGGTCATGGATAAGGCGAAAAACGTGATGAATGCCGAGGCATGTTCTATTCTGCTCTACAACAAGCAGACAAACAAGCTGGAGTTTGCATATGCGATAAGCAAGGAAACGGCCACGGCAAATGTTTTATCGACCCCCTTCACACTTGATATGGGTCAGGGGGTGGCAGGGTGGGTTGCGCAGACCCTGCAGACGGTAATCATCGAAGACGTCACTACGGACGAGAGGTTTTTTGAGGAGACCGACAGGTTTTCGGGGTTTACCACAAAGAGCCTCATTGCAGTTGCGCTTGTGGGCAGAGGCGGGCTGATTGGTGTTGCCGAAATCCTCAATCCCAGGGACAAGCACTGCTTCTGTCAGTATGACGAGGAGCTGTTTAGCTCGCTGTGCCGGCAGATAACCATTGCCATAGAAAATGCCATGTTTTACCACGAATCCCTCGAAATGGAGAAGGTCAGACAGGAGCTTGAAATAGCGTCAGTGTTGCAGAAGAGTTTTCTGCCGGATACTTCGGTGTTCAGGCGTGGGGCTGTCGAGGTTCGTGCTGTCAACATCCCTGCCGAGCAGGTCGGAGGCGACATCTATGACTTCATAGAGCCTGTGGGGGGAAAAGTTGGCATCTTTGTTGGCGATGTTTCGGGCAAGGGGGTGTCGGCTGCCATGTACATGGCAAAGATTATAAGCGACTTCAGGTACAATGCCCGTCTTGAAGACTCCCCCGACGTTGTCCTGGGTAATCTCAACGCCGCATTACTCAAAGGGCCACTGGGGATGTTTGTCACGGCTGTGTATCTGATCATAGACGTATCCACGGGCGCCGTCAACATCTCAAACGGAGGCCATCCCCCGTTTTTGCTGGCCAGAGACAACAAGATAACCGTGATAGACCCCCCCGGCGGTCCACCGCTGGGCATCATAGCGGCAAAGTATCCCTTGACCTCCATGACCCTCAACAGGGGCGACAGACTGCTGTTGATAACCGACGGCGTCTTTGACACAAAGAACCGCCTTGGACAGCGTCTTGGCTTTGACGCCCTGGTAGCAGCACTCAACCGGACAGACAACGCCCCTTACGCACAGGGCCTCATTGATTATGTCGTCGATTATGTCAACAAATTTGCAGAGGGCACCAGAACCAGAGTCGATGACCTGACACTGGTTGAATTAAGGTATTGTTAGAGGTATAATGATGAAGGAACATCCGGCAACAGACACTTTGATGAAAGAACGGGTATTGTTAAGGATTCCGTCACACCCCATGTACCTCTGCGTTGTGCGTGCGGTGGCGGTGCTCACGGCGGAGTTGTGCGGCCTGCGCAACCAGGACGTCGAGGATGTCCGACACGCCGTCGATGAGGCCTGTTCAAACGTCATAAGACACGCCTACAAGGGGGATACGCAGCGACAGATCGTTATAGGCTTCCGATGTCTCAGTGACTCGG
This sequence comes from Candidatus Magnetobacterium casense, assembly GCF_019173545.1. GTDB lineage: Bacteria > Nitrospirota > Thermodesulfovibrionia > Thermodesulfovibrionales > Magnetobacteriaceae > Magnetobacterium > Magnetobacterium cryptolimnobacter. Next base: position 8,289 of record NZ_JABXWD010000112.1, read on the forward strand.
CCGACGACTCCAAAGTGGATGCCTTTGAGGTCACCATCGAGGATGACGGAGCCAAGACCCGCCCCCAAGATCTCACACAGAGGAGTCTCGATGAGGTCAGGGCAGGCGGCCTTGGCCTGCATATCATCAACAAGGCATTTGGCTCCGTTACCTACGACGAAAACAAACAGGAAGGAAACCGCTTAATACTTGTCAGAACCATAAGGAGAAACCCATAAGGAGAAACAATGAAAGTTGAACTAACAGACCACCAGGGCATCATAGTGGTAAGCCCCTCGGGGGAGATCGACATGTACTCATCCCCTGAGTTAAGGAAACAGTTGCTGTCACTTATCAAGAAGAAAAGCACGCCGATAATCGTGGCCTTGCGCAACGTCACCTACATAGACAGCTCAGGGATAGCGACCTTCGTCGAGGCCCTCAAGAAAATGATGCCCTATAAGGGCAAACTCAAGATAACGGATATCCCTGAGTCGATCATGCGGATATTTAATTTTTCCAAGCTCGACAAGGTCTTTGAGATGTATGACAGCATAGACGATGCCATTAAGAGTTGAAAACCTCTTTGGTCTCATAGGTCGCAAGACCTTATCTGTGCTCGATAACCTGCACGAGATCGCCTGCCTGATCAATGACGTCTTTTACTGGACGCTGATATCGCCCCTGAGAGGGAAACGCATACGGTTTTCGGCAGTGATAACCGAGCTTGTCAGAACCGGCTACAACGCCATCCCGATAGTGGTGGTGATAGCGTTTTTTGTGGGTGTGATCCTTGCGCTTCAATCGGCGTATCAGTTGAGGAGGTTTGGCGCCCTGATCTATGTTGCAGACCTCGTGGGCGTTTCCATCACACGAGAGCTGGGACCAATCATAACGGCCATCATAGTGGCAGGCAGGAGCGGGTCTGCCTTTGCCGCCGAAATCGGTTCGATGAAAGCCGCCGAAGAGGTCGATGCCCTCAACACAATGGGCATAAACCCCGTGCGATTCCTTGTTGTACCGAAACTCATTGCCCTGATGCTAATGCAGCCGGCCCTTACTGCCTTCTTTGACCTGATTGGCATGATTGGGGGCTTCCTGCTCGCCATCACCATCCTGGAGATATATCCCTACAGCTACTACGTCGAAACAATCAACGCCCTTTCCATCAAAGACCTGTTAACGGGCCTTGTCAAGGCATGGGCCTTTGGGGTCGTCATCACACTGGTGGGGGCCTATCATGGCTTTAAGGTAAAGGCCGGGGCCGAAGAGGTCGGTATGCGCACAACAGCTTCCGTGGTTTCGGCCATCTTCCTGGTAATATTCTTTGACTTTTTCTTTACAACCCTGTTTTACTATTTCTTGTAGGTGTCTTGAATATCCCTAAGAAAGAAGGGGGCGGCTCTGCCCCCCCTCAGACCCCCCTGCAAGGGGACCAGTCCCCTTGACCCCTTCCTGCGAAAGCTTTTAACATGCTTTTTTTTAGATGATACAAAA
>NZ_JABXWD010000113.1 GCF_019173545.1 Candidatus Magnetobacterium casense
TTGAATGAAAAAACTGTCAAGAGCAGTAGAACCAGGGCACAATGCATAAGGCTCTCGCAATTTTCATGGGCGGGGGCGAATAGTGCTCCTATTCATGAAGGTTTAACCAAATGCTTCAAGTGTAACGGTTATCTAATTTCCCAATCGTTGGGCATGCCATTGACGACATATCCCCCGTTAGACACCTTTATCCCATCCATGAAATATATGTAGATAGCACCTATGTCGGCATTTTGCCATGGAATATCGGTCTTACCGTCACCATTGTAGTCCCCGAGCCTAATAACCTGCCAGTTACGTGGTATCGAGCGAGCCACATAGCCATCACCACTGACTATCTTTGTCCCGTCCATTAACCACATGGCATAATCACCATTTGTGGTGTCCTGCCACAGCCACAGTATGTCAGTCTTGCCGTCGCCATCAAAGTCTGATTTCAGTCCTTTCGTGCATCCGCTACTATAATTCTCCTTTGAGGTAATTTTATACTCCACTAAGCTTACAATCTGATCAGAGAATGCCCAGAAGGCTACGTTATCATCGTTTGGATTATACTTATCAGTTATCCAGCCGGTCATTTGTAAGGATGATGGTTGAATCAACTCTACTTCAACGGTAGGCGCTTTACACTTCCATTGTGAATCCCCTCCTATCAAACCAAGCTTTTTACCTGCACGAGGTTGATTAACAAACCAACCTTGTACAGGAATTGAAATGACATCAGAATCAATATATCCCAATTGTGAATCCCATAGATCGGCAAAAGCGTGCATTGACGAAAACATAAAAGGTTTATAAGCTTCCCATGGATGTCCATCTTTATCTATAGACACCTTACCGGTAACACTCATGTTTACATCAGCGCTTATAATATGCTGAGTAGGTGGAGATATACGAATAGTGCCATTAAAGCCTAATCCGCCTATACTTCCTCCAACAGTCAAAATAAGACACAACCTTCATATGTATCTTTCCATGTCATATCTCCAGAGAGCGTACCTTGACAGTAGTTATCTGGACAACTGCTTGACCAGAAGGAGGGAGCTAAAACTACACTCGTCCCCAAAGGAACACCTACACCATAAGTCATTCTGAAATAACTGCTATATGGATAAAGATGTTGTCAATAGTCAATTTAACCCCAAACCTCCGATATAGAGCGTTTCGATTTGATTAAATACAAAATACGCAGCACTTTGATGAGGTCAAGGGGACTTCTACGTGGCCGGGCCGGGATTACTTGAGGAACAGACCCTTAAAGAGCCTGCCATGAACAATCTCTCCGGCGGGTTGTATCTTGACCACGTAGGAGTTGCGTTCATTGGTAAGGATGTCTGCTATCCGCAGGAGGGATTGTTCCGTCAGCTCTCTGATGGTTTGTCGTTTGGGGACGTAGGAGACCTCCTTTGGCTCGTAGACCGTCGTAAAGCTGATAGATGTAAACAGCGACATGTAGACCAGGCTCTTGAAAATCCTTTTGTTGGTCTTGAAGGAGAAAAAGATGTCACACAGTGAGTTCTCCAGCAACACGTCGTTTCGCCTCTGGACGCTCTTGCCGATAGCGATTGCCTGGAGCCAGTATTTTTTTTGGATGAGGCTGTCTGCCTGAAGTTCGTAGAGTGTGTGCTGGATGTTTTTCTTTTCCTTGGTCAACACTTCGTGAGCGACGGTGTCTGCGGCCAAGTGGCTGAGGTAGCCGTATGCGAATGCCCTCTGCTGGTGGTTTTTGGCGTTATCGAGCAGAGAGAAGCCAAATCGCCACGAGTGCGAGTTCCTGTCCTGTGGCAGGTACTTCTTGCCCAGGACGATGTCGGCAACTATGTTTCCATACAGGAAGTCATCCCTGTAGGCGTCGATGAGTCTGTACACTACCGAAGGGACCAGGTATGATGCGGCCAGTATTTCGCTGCCCAGGTACATGTGGGTCAACGGCCCCCACGCGTAACACTCCGATGGGACAAAAACAAACCCCAACGTTATGACCAACATAAACAGCATCGATGATCTATATTAAAATATACTGCATGGATATTTCAACTATCCGAATTTTTTAATTTTTCAGCCGCCAGTTCCTCACGACATACCTTCGGCCAAGGGATGTCCTGGTGCCGTGCCTTCAATTCGTCTGGTAGATGACGACTGGCCTCTGAGATGATTTCAATGCCGCCTTCGATAAGCCAGCGCTTGCGTCTGTCAGGTTCAAAGTCACGGAGCGTCACACCGTCCATTTCGCTGCGAATAAGCTCAATGGCCTCGATGATGTCGGTAAGACGTGGTACAGGCGAAGGCTTAGTCATCAGAACACTTTTAGCGCCGATGCCTCGATCTGCTCTTTCAAAACACGGTGCAGGCTGCGACGTGTCATGATGTCGGTTTTGCATCCAAGTATTGCAGCGGCTGCGTCCTTGACATCCATTAACTGGAAAAGTCCCATTGATCCTTCAGGGTGATCGAAAAACAGGTCAACATCGGAATCGTCATTAGCTTCACCACGCACGGTTGAACCAAACATGAAAAGATGCTCAACTCCAAGTTGCTTCAATTCGGCTTCGTGCTGTTTTAATCGGCTTATGGCTTCGTTAAATTCCATCGTTATATTATAGCACATGTTCTATTTATTTGACGATCTGGTTAAGTTCAAAGATTGGCAACATCACGGCAAATACGATAAACCCGACGATCAACCCCATAAGCAGCAACAACGCCGGTTCCAGCATCGTCAGCAGGCGTTTGACCTGCATGTGGAATTCGTTTTCATAGCCTTGTGCTGCCTTCAGAAGCATGTCTGGTAGGGTGCCGGTTTTTTCGCCGGTGGCGATAATCTGGCGCACGAGGGGGGGTAACAGAGTCAACGCACCGGAGATATCCACGCCCTCGGCAATCTCCCTCTCTGCCTCCATGATGTGATGCTGGAGGTAGGCGTTGCCGATGGAGCCGGCGGCCAGCTTGAGTGTCGCCAGCACGGGAATTCCACCGTTTAGCAGAAACCCAGATATCCGCAGAAATCTCGACAGATAGAGTGCATTTAACACCGGCACCTTGTTGAGCATCACCCCGACAAGCATCCGGTTGCGCGCAACAAAGACCCGCAACGCCCACCATCCACCCACTACCAGCGCAATCAACGCCCACCAGTAACGCCCCACCACGTTGCTGACCCACAACAGGACAACCGTAACAAAGGGCAAGGCCTGACGTGAGTCCTCAAATATCTTCGTTATCTTGGGCACGACAAACATAAAGATAAACAACAGCGCCACAGCCCCCACGCCCAGCATTATCATGGGATAGACCGATGCCGCCCGCACCCGTGCCCGCAACTCCTCCTGCGTCTCCAGAAACTGTGCAAGGTGCTCCAGCACCACGTCGAGGTTGCCTCCGGTTTCGGCGGCGCCTATCATGTTGACGTAGAAGTCGGCAAAGACGTCGGGGTACCCTGCCATTGCCCGACAGAGGCTCATCCCGGCCATGAGCTTGTCCCTGATGTCGGCTAACACCTCACGACCATAGCCACGCTGTTGCTCCGAAAGCGTCCTGATCGCCTCCACGATCGGGATGCCAGAGGACAACAGCACGGAGAGCTGCCTGGTGATGACGCTGAGGTTGACCACCCGCTTGCCACGTGAGAGCCTGCCGGAGGATATACGGTTTTCCTCGGCGATGTCGCTGGGGTAGAGGTTTCTCTGGCGCAGGAGTCGCAGACAGTCGGCGTGGTTTTCGGCGTTGATGGTACCTGTTTCCTTGGAGCCGTCCGTGCGGTAGGCGCTATATCGAAAGATCATAACTTGTCCTTACAGTTGTGGGGTCGGCATGGTCTTTCTGTGTCACACGCAACACCTCGGCCAGGGTTGTGATGCCGGCGGCTACCCTGGACAGACCGTCTGCCCGTAGCGTGGTCATTGCGTTGTTGACGGCGTGGGTCTTTATCCTTGTGTAGTCAACGCCCTTGTCTATGAGTGAGATGACCCCGGAGTCTATCTCAAGCAGCTCGAAGATACCAATCCTGCCCCAATAGCCCGTGTGGTTACACCGTTGGCATCCTGCCCCACGGGACAGCAACTCTGGTGGCGTGGCATCGGAGCGGAAGTAATCCAGTTCGACGGCGGAGGGGACAACACGCTGTACACATTCGGGACACACCTTTCTGAGCAGTCTCTGTGCCAGGACGCCAACAACAGACGAAGCGATCAGAAACGGCTCTATCCCCATATCGACCAGACGCGTGATGGCCGATGCGGCGTCGTTGGTGTGCAGCGTGCTCAACACCAGGTGGCCGGTGAGGGAGGCCTGGATGGCTATCTCAGCCGTTTCGATGTCTCTGATTTCGCCTACCATGATGATATCGGGGTCGTGTCTGAGGATGCTGCGCAGGCCCTTGGCAAAGGTCAGGCCGATCTTGTGGTTGACGTTTATCTGGCAGACGCCGCGCATCTGGTACTCGACGGGGTCTTCGATTGTGATGATGTTTTTTTCGTCGCTGTATATGCTGTTTAACGCTGCATAGAGCGTGGTGGTCTTGCCGCTGCCCGTGGGACCGGTGACGAGGATTATGCCGTGTGCAGAGGCAAGCATCCGTGCCAGGGTCTCCTGACACCGCGGCGACATCCCCAGTTGGTCAAGGCCAATAAGTCCACGCTTTCTGTCCAGGAGTCTCAGCACCGCCCGCTGCCCAAACGCCGACGGAATAATCGAGACCCGGACATCGACGTCCTTGCCGCCAACGAGCAGTCGGATGCGGCCATCCTGGGGCAGGCGCTTTTCGGCAATGTCAAGGTCGGACATTATCTTGATCCGGCTGATGAGGGCGTCCTGGATTATTTTTGGCGGAGCTATGACCTTTCTCAGCATACCGTCGATGCGCATTCGTACAATGAGTTCCTTTTCGTATGGTTCGATGTGGATGTCGGAGGCGTTTTCCTTGACAGCCTGTTGCAGGAGTGCGTTGAGGAGTCTGATGATTGGTGCGTCTTCGGTGAGTTCCATGATGTCGTGCGGGGACTGGAATGTCCGTGCCACGGAGTCGAAGTCGCCCTCGGCCATGTCGCTCATCACCTCGGCAGCGGAGCCGATCATCCCGTAGGCGTGGTTGATGAGGTCGAGTAGTCGTTCCTGTTCGACCTTGATGGCCTCTGGTGTCAGTCCCATCGTCCGAGCCAGCTCGTGCAGGGCGAACATCCCCTGCGTGCCGCTGACGAGCGCCCTCAGGGTGTCGCCATCGCGCCTCAGGGGCAGCACCAAGTTGCCTCGTGCATACGTAAGGGATATCTCCTTGAGCAACGACAAGTCCAGCGAGTCATCCCCTATCTCTAAAAACTTCTCAGCATCACCCATTTTAAATCTAAGTGTAAACAATTTGCCCCAAGAAAAGCAAAAGAAGAAGGCAAAGAAAGGGAAAGAAGGGAGGGCTCTGCCCTCCCTCAGACCCACCCGCAAGGGAGCACGGCCCCCTTGACCCCGTAAAGGGCTGGGTGGCAGGTTGGAGGCTGGCGGCCCCTTGATATTGTAAAAGCGCCAGGAAATATGCAATAATGAAAGTGTGCGGTATTTTATTAGATAAGAGGTTTCTATGCTGATTAGCCACGACAGAGAGAAGTTGATCAATGCCATAGTTTATTTCTTAACAAATACAAGGAATTGTGGTATAGCTAAACTGTGCAAGCTGTTATATTATCTCGACTTTCTACACTTCAGGGAAACAGGCCGATCTGTAACAGGTTTATCTTACTACGCCTGGGATTTTGGTCCGGTGCCTCAGGAACTATATATGGAGGTAAGGAACAACCCGCTGCCTGATTTGAGGGAGAGTGTTTATTTTGCGTTCAATAAGGGCAAATCGTTTGCGCCGATGAGAGCCGGAAAGAGTTTTGATGACAAGCACTTTTCAAAGAGGGAGCTTCGCATTCTTGAGGATGTAGCGTTTATCTTTAAGGACACGACGGCTGAAGATATATCAGAGGCATCGCACCTGCCCAATCACCCTTGGGATGAAACAATAAAGACAAAGGGGCTTAAGGGTGAGATTAGTTATACGCTTGCCATTGATGAATCAGAGAGGTCTATATCACTTGAGGAGGCGTTGGAGCGGATTTCAGATAGTGAAGTGATCAAGAAGGCATTTAGTGGAAAAAGGATATGACTGGTCTAATAAAACAACGTATGTTCAATTTCATGAGCTTTATGAGATAGAGCAAGAAGGGCTTTTACAAGCGCACTTTAGAGGGAATATCGAAAATAAAAGTAAGCTAAGAGAAAATACAGTTAATGCTATAGTGAATTGCATAAAGAAGTCTGAGGATGTATCAAGATATCACTTGACTCTTTTAAGGTAAACCCCACTTGCTCTTACCCTGCAAAGTGGGGGCTGGTTAAGGCCATGCCGCTTTGGCCTTTGCTGTGTATTGAGCTGCCTTTTGTAGATCGCCTGCTTGACTATATGCTTTGGCAAGGTTGTCATAAGACGTAGCCATATTGGGATGCTTTTCTCCATAGACTTCCAAGCCTATTGCAATAGCTTTTTCGATATACGCAATCGCCTGCTTTGAGTCGCCTAAAGCCATCCATGTCAAGCCAATGTTGTTATAAGAACCAGCGATATTGGGATGTTTTTCTCCATAAACCTCCAAGCCTATTGCAATGGCTTTTTCGAGATACGTAATCGCCTGCTTTGAGTCTCCTAATGTATACCATACCAAGCCAATGTTGTTATAAGAAGTAGCCACATTTGGATGTCTTTCTCCGTAAATTTCCAAACATACAGCAAGGGCTTTTTCGTAAAACTCAATCGCCTGCTTTGGGTTGTCTGAATTATGCCACACAACGCCAATGTTATTATAAGAAGTAGCCACATCCGAATGTTTTTCTCCGTAGATTTCTAACCATAGAGTAAGAGCTTTTTCATGAAACACAATTGCTTGATCCTGGTTGCATAAAATCCTATATGCCGTGCCAATGTTGTTATAAGAAGTAGCCACATTTGGATGCTTTTCTCCATATACTACCAATCTGATAGCAAGGGCTTTTTCGTAAAACATAATCGCCTGCTTTGTGTCACCTAAGTTCCATAATAACACAGCATATGTATTAAAAAAATTATCGACAGATATATCCTTTTTTTCCTTAGCCTCATCAATCACTGCATCTGAGACCCTGGCGGCAACCTTCTCCATAATTGCTAACCCCTGACGATATAAAACCATCTGCTCAAAGTAATTTCCCAACACGTCAGCATGTTTACATGCGCCGCGGATATTATCCACTGCAAGGGCGTGACTGACGGCCTCCTCCAGGTGCTTGTAATTCGGTTCATCGGCTTTTGAAATCCAACCGTCATACCACTGATACGCATGCTCGTGCATTGCAAACTGTTCTTCATACGTTTTTAACTCAAGCCACATGCTCTCCCTAATAACGGGCGTCACCCAGTATACAAACTCACCCCTGGACAAGTCCTCACGCTCAACCAGCGTCAGGCCAACTCCCGTGTCCAAAAACTTCCCTCCGCCAAAGCTGTCAAAGGCAGTCTTGTCAACAGGCCACCGATACACCGCCGCCTTCTGGATGAACTTGTGAAAATCCTCCCCCTCAGTCTTTGCGATCACATCTGCAAGATACTTGTGGATGAACTCATCCGTCTTGCCCTTCAACTGGTCATTAATTTCCCATAAAAGGTACTTGTCCTCGTCTCTGGCGATAACGTCTAACCACTCCAACAATCGAGGGTTGCCGTTACCATACTCAAGATACGAAACAATCTGCTTGCTTTTTGAAATAAACTCCAGGTTCCTCTTCTTCTTGTTTAAATCCGCACCACGAAAGGACATGAGTGAAATATCATAAAGCTTTGTCGCGGGAAGCTCTTCACCATCGTGTTCAAGGATGAACGGATATCGGCTTGATATAACAACGTTGCTGTTGCCTTCAGCCCATTCAACCGCCTCAAGAAAGGGACGGACGATATCAATGGTCTCTGGCCTTACGTAATACTCATTGCGACAACGATCAAGGTTTTGTTCAAAGTCGTCAAAGTATATTATTGTTGAAATCTCATTTTTAAAGACGGAACTAAAAAGGTCTTTTATTTTATCCTCGTATGATATATCTGATTTCATGATTTCTATGCCGCGTCTGTTACGCATTCTATCAAGCAATTTCTTCAGTTGCAAGCTCACATTCGCCTCACTGATCACCCCGTGAAAAACGACCAACTCCTTTTTATCCTTTTCATAGGCAAACCGCTCAACAAGCTTCCCGACAAGACAGCTCTTGCCGATACCGGCTGGCCCGCGTACCAAAAGCCCGAACTGTTTAACCTTCCCCCTGAGCACGCTTAAACCTTGTTGGACATTACGCCTCCTGCCGACAAACCCTTCCTCAAGTACACGCACGTTGCTATCCTGCAGGCTCTTGTGCCTCAACTTAACGGGATGAACAGCCCTGGTTTTCAATCCAGCCTCAACCAATGGCGCAATCGGCGTCGCGTCACCAAAGAGCCTCAAAAGCGGCCAGGGGTGGTATCTGTCCTCAACCGATTTTCGTGCTATTTGCACGGCATGATCGAGTCTATTGCCAATTGAGAGGCACTTGTATATCTCAGTAACCATCTGAATCGCCCCCTCATGCGAAACAATCAGTCCCCAGCCAAGCACCCACTGTATACCCTTCTGCGCCATCCTGTACGCAAAGGACTCCGAGATCGCCTCATTATGGGTGCCCCCGGTTGAACAACCAGAGAGAAAAAGCATCTTTGGTGGACGATACTTAATCCCATCCCACAACTTATCCGGCGATATCGCATCCAGCTTGCCGACATCGTCCTCCATGTAGAACACCGGCCCCTTATCCTTGTCGAAACCGGCATGTCCAAGTATGTGGATGATGTCAAAACCGTCGCCGTTGTTATTGGCCAGACTAAGCCCTTCGAGGCTGCCAGTGTCCTCGATCTGCATGTCGATGTTGTGATCGCTGGTGGCGTTGAATATGCGATCTTCCTCCAGTTCAAAGTTGATGGCTTTGCCCTCCGGCAAATTTGTTGGCGAGCAGGCCATAAATAGCATCCGAAGCGCCTCTGTCCTGGGTTGCTCCTGACTTGACTTGCCCCTGTCCTCAACGAGCCGGATTACGTGGATGTTGTGGGCAAGCAGGACAAAACTCCCGTTGTGCAGCAGCTCAAACGGTAACTGCGTCAGATCGTAGGGCACCTGCAAATACAAATGCGTATGTTCACGTACCCCGACAGCCCTGGCAGCGTCGATGATCCGCTGGAGCGTCCCGACGTTACTATTAAGCATGGCGTACAGGCGCTTCCCAATTTCGGCCCCTGCAACTGTATCGGTACGCCACAGGTTCTTGCGTGTTTCTGCAAGGAGGGCGGTTACCTCGGCTTCAGCGATGTGATGCGAGAAGGCGCCGTCGATATGCACCGCACGCTGGTCGTTTTCGCCCTTGCCGGATATCGTTATGGTTATGTTGTTCATCGTTTTATATTATAGCTGATTCCGGTTAATTAAAATTGCACGAAAGTAGAAGTCGCCCTCGGCCATGTCGCTCATCACCTCGGCAGCGGAGCCGATCATCCCGTAGGCGTGGTTGATGAGGTCGAGTAGTCGTTCCTGTTCGACCTTGATGGCCTCCGGTGTCAGTCCCATTGTCCGTGCCAGCTCGTGCAGGGCGAACATCCCCTGCGTGCCGCTGACGAGCGCCCTCAGGGTGTCGCCGTCGCGCCTCAGGGGCAGCAC
>NZ_JABXWD010000114.1 GCF_019173545.1 Candidatus Magnetobacterium casense
TAAGCGGTGTTGGACAGAGAAAACTTCAAAACTACGGAAGGGCTTTTATCAATGAGATACGTGCATATCTGGCCGAGCAGAAGGAATAGGCAGCGCTCCAGTCCGGCGTGGTCACATCGCTTAAGCACAGTAACAATGCCATACTATGAAAATATAAAAGTGCCCTAAATGCCGGCAACCACGGTTAATTGTGGTGCTACCCAAAAACGGAGCATTGACGTAAATGAATGGTTTTTAAGAAAAAGAATAGAAAGAAGGTTAGAATGGACATAGAGGCTTTATTAATGGAAATCACAAGGCGGATCGCCACTATGTTTGATCCGGAGCGGATAATCCTGTTTGGTTCTTATGCCGGTGGAACAGCGACATCGGATAGTGACATTGATCTTATGATTGTCATGCGGACAAGTGAGATGCCCCACAAACGGGCAGTTTCTATAAGACGGATTCTAAGGGATATCGATATCCCCAAGGATATTGTTGTCAGGACACCGGAGGAGTTTGAGCAATTTAAGGACATTGTAGGTACGTTGATCTATCCCGCAGCGCACAGAGGAAGGGTACTCTATGAAAGGCGATAAGCTTGATGTTGTCAGGGCATGGCTGCAGAAGGCAGAAAACGACCTTATTACAGCCAAGCACACCATGAAGCTCGAAAAACCGCCATGCGATACGGTCTGTTTTCATGCCCAACAATGTGCAGAGAAATACATCAAGGGGTATCTTACCTACATTGAGAAAGAGTTTCCAAAGACACACTCCATAGAAGACCTGATCCTGCTCTGCCGAGATATCTGTCCTTCCATAGAATTGGAAGCGGACGGTGCAGAAGTCCTCTCAAGCTACAGCGTTGAAGTTCGGTATCCCAGTGAGGTTTATTATGAAATTCCACGAGAGGATGCCGAAGAAGCAATCGCAATCGCTCTAAAAATAAGGGCTGTTATATTAAATGCACTTCAAGACAAATTATAAAATGAATGATCACATCAGGTAACACCACAATCAACCGGTAGCACTCCATTTAAGCGTGGTCATGTTGCTCAAGCATAGTGATAATGCCATATTATGAATGGATAAAAGTGGCATAGATCCCGGCAAGCATGGTTGATTGTGGTGCTATCCAAAAACGGCGCATTGGCGTAAATGTGATTTCCGTTTTTTTAATGCTATAATAGTCGTATGATGTTACGGAAGTTGTCTTTCACGCCGTCTCTCAACGTTAAGTTGATAGCGATGATGTTGTCTCTGATGGCAATAATCATCACCCTGCTTGTGCTCTTTAACTATCAACTGGAGCAAAGCCTCCTGATGAAGATAGAGCGTCAGACGGATGAACTCACCAAGGCCATCCAGATAGGGGTGGAGGAGGTCACGGGTTCCGGGGTTACCGATGAGGCAAGGCTCTCAAAGTACCTCCAAAAACTCAACAAGAAAGGCTTAAAGGAGATAACGATAATCAGCAACGACAGCGAAGTGCTTGCAAGCACCAATATATCGAAGGTGGGCGCACGCATTTCGCACAGGAAAAAAGAGCTCGTCATCAAGGCCGAACTCGGTGAGCACGTTACGGATGAGGGCAGGGCATATAACGTCATCATCCCGGTCATAGCCGACGGTGTGCAGTACGGCTACATTCATCTGCAAATAAACAAGGACGACTTCTCCGACCTGATTAAGGCAAACACCATTAAAAGGACAATCTTAACGCTTGTTGTATTTGGCATAGGCATGGGGATCGTCATAATATTTTCCAGGCGCTATACGGACCCCATCAAGAGGCTGGCCGATGCCTCCCTGCGTGTCTCTGCCGGAGACCTCACCCAATCCATACCCGTGTTGAGCCGTGATGAAATCGGCAAGCTATCCGAGAGCTTTAACTACATGGTGCAGAGGCTCAGGGAGAGTCGCTCCATCGAGGAACGCCTCAGAGAGGCCGAACACCTGTCGGGGTTGGGGCAGTTGTCGCGCAACATAGCACACGAAATACGCAATCCGTTGAATTTCATAAACCTCAGTATCGGCTACATCGAGGACAAATACAGGCCGGCAGAGACGGAGAGTGTCGCAAAGTTTACCAGCCTCATCAGTGGCATCAAACATGAGGTACAGCGCCTTAATCAACTGGTGACCGATTTCCTGGAATACAGCAGGCCACTGAAATTCAGCATCCAGAAGGTCAGGGTCAACCCCATGCTGGAGGACGTGCTGGCCCTCGTGTGGGCCAAGGCGGAGGCAGACGGCATACAAATAATCAGGGAGTTCGACCACTGTGACGTCACGGTAGAGGTAGACCCGGCACTCTTTAAGTCATGTATACTCAACGTCATCGTCAACGCCTTTAACGCGATGTCCGAAAGCAGGAAGGATGGCAATGCACTACGGCTTACCTCAGACCTGTCAGACAACGATTATCTGCTGACAATTACCGACAACGGCGTGGGATTGTCTCAGGAACTGATATCAAAGGTGTTTGAGCCTTTTTTCTCAACCAAGCCGAACCATCCCGGGCTTGGCCTTCCGATGACCAGGCGGGTGATGGAGGAGCTTGGGGGGCGGGTCGAGTTTCACAGCGTAGAGGGAGAGGGGTGCAGCGTCAAGTTATTTTTGCCCTGCCCATGTGAATAGATTATGGCAGTTATAATAGTTATAGACGACGAACCCCTGCAGCGGGACATCCTTAAAACAATCCTGGAGGATGAGGGCTACGAGGTCTACAGTGCATCATCTGCCGAGGAAGGTTTGCACATGATAACCACGCTCCTGCCCGATGTGGTTATAACGGACCTCAAGATGGGCGGCATGAGCGGCATACAACTGCTGGACGCCCTGCCCGCCGGGTTGTCAAGACCGGCGGTTATCGTGATCACCGCCTATGGGACAATTACCAGCGCCGTGGACGCCATAAAAAAAGGCGCCTTTGACTACCTCACAAAACCCCTGGACAAGGACGTCATCCTGCTGATAGTCAAAAAGGCCATCGAACGTATAGACCTCCTGCGGGAAAACCAAAGGCTGCGTCACGAACTCTATGACAAGTTCAGCATAGAGGGCATTGTGGGCACTTCAAAGCGCATAAAGGATGTCATGGAGGTTGTCCGCAAGATAACAACGGTAAACGTTACAGTCCTGGTGTACGGCGAAAGTGGTACGGGAAAGGAGCTTATAGCCAGGGCGATTCACTACAACAGCCCCCGGCGCACGGCCCCCTTTACGGCCATTAACTGTGCCGCCCTGCCCGATAATCTCATCGAAAGCGAGTTGTTTGGTTACGAGCCTGGCGCCTTCACGGGGGCAACTCACCGCAAAATTGGACTATTTGAATCGACCTCCGGCGGGACGCTGTTTCTGGATGAGATCGGTGACATGCCCCTTATAACGCAGACAAAGCTCCTGCGAGTGCTCCAGGACAAGGAGGTGCGGAGATTGGGCGGCAAAGACAGCATCAAGGTCGATGTCAGGATCATCGCCGCTACAAACAAGGACCTCGAACGGGAGATCGAAAAAGCCACCTTCAGGGACGACTTGTATTACAGGCTTAAGGTGGTGACCGTCCGTCTGCCTTCCCTGGCGCAGAGGAAGGATGACATACCGCAGCTCATTCAGCACTTTCTGGACAAGTACAACAAGGAGTTTGACAGACAGATCAGGGGCGTGGAACGCTCCGCCCTGAGGATGCTCATGGATTATCACTGGCCGGGCAACATCCGCCAACTTGGCTCCGTCGTTGAGCGGGCAGTCCTCATGGCTGACACGGAGCTTATAACCACCGATGACATCAAGGATGAGTTAAGCGTATCAACAACAGGCACGGCCTTTAACATAGAGATTCCACAGGAGGGGATCAACTTCGAGGAACTGGAGAAAACCCTCCTAAAAAAGGCCATGGCTCAGGCAAACAACGTAGCAGCAAAGGCCGCCAGACTCCTGGGGATGAGCTACAAGACCTTCTGGTACAGGTTTGAGAAGTTTGGCCTCAATCACCCCGATAAGCAGTAGGCAGAAGGGTAAAACCTAACAGGATTTTTTACAGCAAGATTTTTTTTGTTGTCATCCGCTGGTGTCTTCGTATATAATAAATACTAAAGGATAAGGTATGTCATACGTATACATGAATGATTTTCTCTATTATGTAATAAAGCCTGACGAAAAAAGAGGCAATAATGTCCTTGTGTATTGCTCAGGGGTTAACGTCAGTCGTTTTCTTCCGCTGACGGCAGGCAGGCATCGGTTGGGTCAAAATCCGGCCGTTAAGGGCTTGCAGTCGTCAAACCTTGAGGTGCGGTCTTTCGTGCTCTCTAGGGGGGCCACTTTACGCTCTGTCAGAGGCGATGACTGTAGCGGAATTGTCACCGGCAATGACCTGTGGAACTCGGAGTTGTTTCTAATCGAGAATGCCCCGTCATCATTACCCCCCGAGGTAGTTCGGTTTGCCGTGTTAAACCTCTTGGGTATCGTGCTGCCGGCATGTCTGCCAAATGTCAAACTACCCCCGCTGCCCCAGGAGTTCCCCACGCCGGAGCAGTTGCAGGACTATCTGCAATCGCTGACTTAAGGCAAGGAGGGAAGGCATCCTGCCTTGAAAAATGCGTTGAGGTATCCCGCCTGCCTTGCCTGTTTTACCCTTCGTGATACTTAATGCAGGACTATGAAAACGTAGCATCACGGCAACCGGTGGGCCGGATCATGGCGGCATTGTATTTTTCCTGATGGCCGTGATACACTATCTAAATGGCAGTATGTTCTCCTTTTAGCCTAGAATCTTTGTTGCTATATGTTAGCGCAAAGAGTAGTGAAAAACAAGTATCTGTTCAGGAGTGTTGCAAGAGTCTGAAGGGTTTGCTTTATGGCACTAATTGACAAATACGGAAAGGGCAGAATACACTTACCTTATAAAAAAATATCGGAGGCTAATAAATGACCAAAGTTGATGAGCTATGTATAAACACAATCAGAATGCTGTCTATAGATGCGGTGCAGAAGGCTAACTCCGGACACCCGGGGATGCCTATGGGGGATGCCGATATGACATACGTGTTGTGGACTAAGTTTTTAAGACACAATCCACGTGACCCGCACTGGCACAACAGAGACAGGTTTATTCTGTCGGCGGGGCATGGCTCAATGCTCCTGTACTCGCTGCTATATCTGACGGGACACAAGATTACGCTTGAGGATATAAAGGCGTTCAGGCAGTTTGACAGTAACACCCCGGGACATCCTGAGTACAACGTCGATCACGGTGTAGAGGTATCCACGGGGCCTCTGGGGTATGGTTTTGCCACGGGGGTAGGGATGGCTATGGCCCAGAAATATCTGGCCGACCTCTTTAACAAACCCGACTTGAAAATTATAGACTACAACATTTATGCAATCGTAAGCGACGGTGACGTCATGGAGGGCATATCCTATGAGGCGGCCTCTCTGGCAGGACACCTGCAGTTAGACAAGCTCGTTTACCTGTATTCGTTTAACAGCAATACCATAGACGGTTCAACAGACCTGACCTTTACCGAAGACGTGGGCAAGCGGTTTGAGGCATTAAGGTGGCACGTGCAACGCGTTGATGGCTACGACCTTGAGGCCATTGAGCAGGCCATAGACGCTGCAAGAAATGAACACACCATGCCCTCTATGATCATAGTCTATACGCACCTGGGCTACGGTAGTCCCAACAAACAGGACAACCCCGACATCCACGGCGCCCCCTTGGGTGAGGAGGAACTGCGTCTGACCAAGTCGCATTTTAATTGGCCTTCGGAACCCTTCCACGTCCCTGCTGAGGTCCTGGCACACTGTCGAACGGCAATAGACAGGGGACATGAGCTACAGCAGGCATGGTTGCGGCTGTTGAAGGAGTACGAGGCTAAATACCCCGCAGATTACGCCCGCTGGAAGGATGTGATGGCCGGTAAATTCGTCAATGGCTGGAAGGAAGCCTTGCCCGCCTACGGACTGGATTCCCCCATGGTAGCAACACGCACCGTATCGGGAAAGGTCCTCAACATCGTCAACGACTACATACCGCAGATGCTTGGAGGTTCGGCCGACCTTGCTCCGTCTAACATGACCTATCTGCCCAAGTACGACATCTTTGCACCGGGAAGGTCTTGCAAGAACATCCACTTTGGCGTCCGGGAGTTCTCCATGGCGGCCATCACGACGGGCATGGCCCTGAGTCACTCCCTCATCCCGTACTGTGGCACCTACCTGGTGTTTTCCAGCTACATGATGGCAGCCATAAGGATGTCTGCCCTGATGAAGGCCAGGGTGCTGTATATCCTCACGCACGACTCCATTGGTGTGGGCGAGGACGGTCCCAGTCACCACCCAATTGAGCAGATTACGGCGTTGCGGGCCATACCGGACCTCACGGTGATCAGACCCGCTGATGCCAACGAAACCGTAACGGCCCTGCGCTATATCCTGGAACATCCAAATGGCCCGGTGGCGCTTATTCTGACCAGACAGGCCGTACCGGTTATCGACCGGGTGAGGTACAACTCACACGAGGGCCTGACAAAAGGCGCCTACGTCCTTGCCGATTCCGGGGCGCACCCAGACCTGATAATCATGGCTTCCGGTTCGGAGGTGCATTTGGCCATCGGGGCATACGAGCAGTTGTCGAAGGAGTCGGTTGCCGTCAGGGTGGTCAGCGTGCCGTCTTTTGAGCTTTTTGAGCAGCAGTCCGCTCAATACAAAGAGTCGGTTCTGCCCATTGACGTTGAACACAGGATAGCCATTGAGGCAGGGGCAACCCTTGGCTGGTATAAGTACGTCGGTCTCAGGGGCAAGGTGATCGGGATAGACAGGTTTGGTATTTCGGCGCCCTCAAAGCACCTCTTTGAGTACTTTGGCCTGACCGTTAATAATGTCCTCAAAACGGCATCGGAACTCCTAAAGGGGTAAGATTAAGGAGGGGGACATGCTGTGTCACACACATAGATCATCCTGACCTCCCTGTTTTTCTTCATATTGCCCTTCTTAATCTCCCTCCCCTTGCGGGAGGGATACCCCTCATTTTACGAAAGAGCCTTAAATTTCGGTAACCACGGTTAATTGTGGTGCTACCACTGAGGTAATAGTTCAGCACCCCGTCGTAATACCTTCTAAATGAGGTCTTAAATTCTTTTGCACTTTATCGGCAATTCAACATAATCCTGCAGTCGTGTCGTAATCCCTTCTAAATGAGGTCTTAATTCTTTTCTTCAGGGCGCAAACCTTCGGTGGGCAAAACTTCGGTCGTAATCCCTTCTAAATGAGGTCTTAATTCTTTTATATCGACGCTAAAAGTCCGTCAGGCATCGATCGTCGTAATCCCTTCTAAATGAGGTCTTAATTCTTTTGGACCTGCAGGGTACGATTTGGGCAGGATATACGGAGTCGTAATCCCTTCTAAATGAGGTCTTAATTCTTTTGGAGAAAATAGGAGGATATATGAACGTATTCGTCGTAATCCCTTCTAAATGAGGTCTTAATTCTTTTTCTGTGGAGTCGACCTACAGTGGGCAAACCTGTCGTAATCCCTTCTAAATGAGGTCTTAATTCTTTTTTCGCCATCAGCGTATTGGACAGGAACGACGTCGTAATCCCTTCTAAATGAGGTCTTAATTCTTTTGCGCCGACTTGCAGGAGGCCGACTTGCAGGAGGGTCGTAATCCCTTCTAAATGAGGTCTTAATTCTTTTATAACAGCAGAACACATTAGGGCAATTGGGGTTGGTCGTAATCCCTTCTAAATGAGGTCTTAATTCTTTTGCGGAGGTCAACAAGTGAAAAAGTGCGGTAAGGTCGTAATCCCTTCTAAATGAGGTCTTAATTCTTTTTTTAGGAGGATACAAGATGCGCAATAAAAAAGGTCGTAATCCCTTCTAAATGAGGTCTTAATTCTTTTGGGTTGAAGGTTCAATCCAGGCTCAGGTAAACGGTCGTAATCCCTTCTAAATGAGGTCTTAATTCTTTTGCGGGGCGCCGACCTTTGGGGGGCCAACCTGCAGTCGTAATCCCTTCTAAATGAGGTCTTAATTCTTTTGAATGCTGATAGAAATAGCGCAAAGGAGTTAGTCGTAATCCCTTCTAAATGAGGTCTTAATTCTTTTCAGGTGCAGTACCGACTTAGCAAAGAGGCCGCCGTCGTAATCCCTTCTAAATGAGGTCTTAATTCTTTTAAAAACAGATAGAATCAGGTTTACGGATTGACGGTCGTAATCCCTTCTAAATGAGGTCTTAATTCTTTTGGAGGCACAGTGCAAAGTACAACTGAAACAGGTCGTAATCCCTTCTAAATGAGGTCTTAATTCTTTTGTATATTGCTTTTGCAATCGAAAAGGAAAGCAACGTCGTAATCCCTTCTAAATGAGGTCTTAATTCTTTTCTCGTAATTTCTACAATCAGATTAAAACCTTTGAGTCGTAATCCCTTCTAAATGAGGTCTTAATTCTTTTGTTGGACGCTTTAGCAAGTCAAGACTCTCGTAAGTCGTAATCCCTTCTAAATGAGGTCTTAATTCTTTTGTAAACATATTGTTTTTTAAGCACCCCAAGACGGTGAGTCGTAATCCCTTCTAAATGAGGTCTTAATTCTTTTGATGCGGCTAACGCAAGGTGGCACAAAAGGTACAATAGTCGTAATCCCTTCTAAATGAGGTCTTAATTCTTTTGTGGTTGGGCGATTGTGTACCGTAAGGATCGCAGTCGTAATCCCTTCTAAATGAGGTCTTAATTCTTTTGGCGACGTCTTTGACTTCATCGTCAACACAACAGGTCGTAATCCCTTCTAAATGAGGTCTTAATTCTTTTACCCTCCATAAATTTCCTTAACAATAACAATGACTTAGAGACAGGGTTGCACAACTTTATCCCTTCCTTATAAGTTACTGTTAAGTCTGTTCTGTAGACTATCATCGTTTTCAAAGAATAAAGATAAGATAACATTTTTTATAGTTGGTTTGCAACAGTGTATTTTCCAAGACCAAAACTTGTACCCTTTCCTACATGCAGTACCTCACCTGCCTTAACTATTGAGTAGAAAGGCTCTATGTCCCCTCTGTATGTTATAGTGCCTGTGAGGCCACCCATCTTCATATGCGTTTTCTGCCTGCTTGAGTACCGCTGCCAATCCCACCACTCTAACTTATCTTCCAGGATTGAAACATATGCCGCATTGTCTATTATCTCCTTGTGATTCCACAATAATTCCGGCTCTTTACAGTGAAAGCAATGAAGGAGATATATCCTGCGCATTAAGGCCCTTAGCAAGATGTGAAACTCCAGCTTGACCACCATATCTCTGTTAAATAGAATCCTAACAGGAGTTATAAACCTCAACTTGAGATCCCTATGAGGGGACTTGGCGAACCCGAAGGTCTCAGAGATATGTAACTCCTCTGGCAATCCAGGATTTATATGACCATCATCAATGTTGTAAACTGTCCTCTTATCATCACTTACGTTAATTAATATGTACTTGCCCCTGCCCGCGCCAAGACCAATCTTGCCAAGCTCAATAAATGCTAAGATGAAGTATGGCAGGTATTGTCCTGCCTTGCCTATCAATATTAGGTTAAACCTTCATGAATAGGAGCACTATTCGCCCCCGCCCATGAAAATTGCGAGAGCCTTATGCATTGTGCCCTGGTTCTACTGCTCTTGACAGTTTTTTCATTCAA
>NZ_JABXWD010000115.1 GCF_019173545.1 Candidatus Magnetobacterium casense
GTTTTTTCGGGTATCAAAATTGCCTGAATAGAAGAAAGAAAGGGGCGGCTCCGCCCCCCTTCAGAACCCCCTGCAAGGGGGCCAGCCCCCTTGACCCCATTATTTTGTCTATCAAATATCATGGGTAGCGCCACAATCAACCGTGGTTGCCAGGATTTAAGCCATTTCTGTGCCCACATAATATGGCATTGTTGTTATGCTTAAGCAATGTGTCCACGGTTGAATGGAATTCTACCACTGAATAAAGACCTTGTGTTTGTCCAGGACTTTTTTGAATTCAGGACTCTTTCTCAGGTTTTTCAGTTCGCTGTCTCCGCGCAGGAGGTCATACTCCTGGAATCCGTTCTCCAATGCCTTATCCAGACTGTCAAGCGCCAAATCAATCTTGTTCTCCAACGAGTACAGACAGGCAAGATTATAATACACGCTGAAGCTATCCGGTAAGAGTTCGGCTGCTTTTTTGAGGTCTTCCTCGGCCTTGTTGCGTTTATTTATTACCATATAGGCGGTTCCTCTGTGTTCGTGTGCCTTGCCTTTTAGTTTTTCGTCACCTGAATCGATCTCTATCGACTTCGTATATTCGTTGATTGCGTTATCCATGCTTTCGTTAAAGGCAGCCTTGTTGTCTCCGCTATTCTTTGCAAGTGCGATCCAACGGAAGCCTTCCTGAATATGCCTGGATGCCTCTTGTTTTTTTGCCTCATCTACTGCCACGGTACCACCAGGCTGCGTTGAAGACGACGGTGATTGTGATGATGGGGTGGGTGGTGGTGTGGGCGTACTGCTGCACTTATCCTTCTTTACCTCGTCGATGAGCTTTTGTTTGTCGTCCTCTGGTATCTTCAGGGATGTTGCGATCTTGTCTGCCTCGGCACAGCTTATGACTTCGGTACCACAACAATCGACAGACTCACAGCACTTCTTCAATGCCGCCTTATACTTTTTCTTCGGCCCTTCCATGATCTTCATTGATACAACGGCTAACAAGATTAGTAACAATATCCCGCCAACTGACGCAATTATTATCAACTTCATCTTTGAATCAGCCGGTCTGCTTCTTTGACAGTTTTGGCATAGATTACTGCTACCCGGATTTTGCGTACCGCAATTACTACACGTCCAATTACTGCTCATTTTTTATCTCCTGTTCAATCTTTAAGACCTCATCGTCGGTTAATCCCAACCGCTTCTGCGTTTCTTTCAGAAATGTCCTGTCATCCGGTATGAATATCCAGGAGCAAGACTTAAACGCTTCCCTGTACTGGTTGTATAGTTCCTCTTTACCGGCTCCATTATCGGGGGGTGGAGCGGGCTGTAACAATGCTTCTGTTACCAATCTTTCGGCTGTCTCAGGTTTAAGTCTGTGGCGAAGGATTCCTTTACCGATGAGCATATCCTTGTCCCTGATATCTTTTTCGCCTACCAAGACGGCAAGTTCCTTCTTAAATAACTCCTCGTTGGGGTCGGGAGGAGCTTCCTCTTCTTCTTCCGCAGGAGGAGGGACAGGAGGATGAAGGTCTGTCTCCTCAGGCGGCTCTATGCCAAACTTATGCCTGTACTCCTCGATGATATCCAACTGTCTCTTAAACTCCGGATTGGCCTCCCTGTCATCGAGTGAGTCCTTGAGATTATCGAGGTATCTTTCAAGACGCATCCACAGGGCATCTTTATCCTTTTTGGTTGTAAGAGGGGCCGCTATCTTGTCAACAAGCCTTACAATGACCTCAAAGGGGGTCTCCTGAGCCGTGCGGTTGTCTATGTCCTTGCTCACCTGTATCCCGGTTAAGTGGGCTTCCAGGTCAGGCCAGGTTTTGGTCAGTTTTGTATATATCTTTTGCTTGCTTCGCTCATCATAGTATATCAGATATATGTGTTTGTAACCGGAATTCGGGTCATCCCTCTGCACCAGGAAGTCAAAAATCTTTCCCAGCAGGACGTAGGACTCTGCCCGGCGTTTGATTTCCTTAATCCTGTCATCAGGGAAGATGTCCGGAAAGTCGATACTGATATCGGTACTGCGCGGCTTGACGGACAGGTAGCTCTGCCTGTAGGCATCCAGCACGGTTATCTTGTGCAGGGGGAAGGCCAGATACTCAGATGCAAATATGAGCCTGTAGACGTCTGAGAGTCTGCTCATATGAGAGAGATTGCCACCCTGGGCGTAGGGCTTTATGTTGCAGATTTTATCAATGAGTGTCTGCAGGTTAGGATCGCTGTCGGGGTTGGACGTCCCCAGCCATTCGTGTTTTACCCCTTCAGCCTTACCCGGGTCGGAGATTAAGATCATTGGCTGTGACATATGAATGTAGGATTTCAGGACGTTGGTCAGCTCTTTGGGTGAACTCATCAGCAGTATTTTGGCTATGGAATGTCGTCTTATTTCCGAGCACTTTTCCTTACACCTCTTCAGAAGCGCCATGACAAAGTCTTCCTGTTTCAGCTCGACAACATTTAAAATCCTGGCGACGCCACTGCTATCTTTTTTAGAGAAGTGACGGGTAATGTCATTCATCATGCTTACGGCGTAGACGGTTGGGTCCGGGACGATGGAGCGTATCACCTCATACAGGTTTGTCCGGTTTAGCATCAGGTCGCTAAAGGACTTGTGGGTGAGCACCACGTCTTCGATGTCCTGTTTTTTCTGTGCGAACCTGGTTGACAGGCTTGTGATACTGTCCTTGTATCTTGCAACGTCCTTTTTTAATATCTCAACTTCGTCCATCACGGAGCGCGTAATGCTGCCATCTTCGAGACGCAGCCCCTTAGCGGTGCCCAGCATATCAATGATCACCCTGTATGACTCGGCATACAGAGCTGCCTCTGTGTAACCCTTGATGCAATCATAGACCCTGTTTATCCAATCCAGGACGGCAAACTTGTTCTTCCCCAAGGTCTCTCGCAGGACGCTGATGGAGGTCGAGTACTTATCCTGCATGGCCGTCATCTCATCCTGGAACGACTTGTGCATCTTGTTCGCTGATTCAAGTTGTTCACCTATATAGCTGAATAGGTTCTTTAAAAAGGCATCTGCCATTATATGCCCATTGTACTGGTTCTCTACGGCTTTTAGGGTTTCATCCCTTAGTTGATTGACGAGGCTGTGTAGTTGAAGTATCCCTGTCCTCTGTATTGCTCCAGTCAACGTTCCCCAGTCATTTGGGTCTGCGCTAAACTTAAGCATTCTCTTACACTCGTCGAAGTGCGTATTGATGTCGGCTATCTTTTTGTCATCTCTCTGTGCTATTGTCTCATGTTTCTTTGTTTCTATAGCGAAGTTGACATCTATTGCTATACTTTTATTCCCAGAGTTTAATAGCACTTTCCACAGATTTACTTTATCCAGTTGTTTTTGCTTTAGGATGTTGCTTTCAACGAGAGTTTCTGCATCCTTAAATAGCCATTTTTCAAGAGTCGCAGCGGCCATTTCATAGGCCATCATCTCCTCGACCTTGAAGACAGGGAAGGACAGTGAGGATAGTCCAAAGGACAGAAACGTATTTGGTTTGTCAGATTTCTCAAAAAAGGCTGAATTAGATTTCTTATCAATCCTCAACCCCCTCTTAGTATCAGAGATGTCGCTACCGAATTCCAGAAAGAGATTAAAGGCAACTACTTCCTCTAATTCACCCCTTTTAAGAAAATAGCCTCTGGCATCCTGTGTTGCGAGATAGCAGTCATCAACAGGGCGTTCCTTTTTATTTATTATCTTCTCTGCACCGGGGTCAGGGTAATCGGCGTTGAAGGCGGTATCAGGCATGGAGAAGTATTGAAGCTCCTTTAGTGCGCTGTAACAGTTGGCCTTTTTTACGGAATTATCCCCGCCGATAATAAACATGCCTGTAAGTTTAGCTATTTCAGAGACATAGCGCGTATTGTAGCACAACTCAAGAAATGAACCGCTTCCAGTTCCACCCATAAAAGAGCATACAATGTATATATTCAAAATGTGATCACAGGGTTGTTTCAATGTCTTAGAAGTAATATGCTTGTTGCCATTTTCCGTTACTTTACTAACGACACCTTCTAAACTACTTCTATACTCTCTGACACTGTACATAAAGGCCAGTTTACCGAAAGGTCGTATGCCGCCTGCGCCCTCAGGAATGGAGCTTGCGTCTATATTTAGACTTGGGTCCAGCCAGGTTGCGGCTTTTCTCTTTATTAATGCGGCGTCGGCCCTGGTGATTCCTCCGGAGAGTTCTATTCGTTCGGCGGCGCTGAAGGTCAGGTTGTATCCGAGGTACTCGGTGACGGCGTTGGAGCCGGCGTCGGGTACGAGGTTGGTGTGTGTATCCACGTGGAGGAATCCGATGCTGGGCAGCAGGTCTAAGGAGCCGAACTCCTCAACGATCATCCGTCTTACGTTGAGCAGGACGCTCTTGCCGGCCCCCCCGATGCCTACGATAACCGATGGCGAAAACGACATGCTACACCCCCTTTGGTCGTGTTACGATGAGATAGACCATGTCAAAGATGAGCGCCAGCACCAGTATGACCAGCGCAATGATGGTGCTGTAAAACCCCAGCAGGTCCAGTGACGCTATGACCCAGAACAGCATGAGCGAGGCGCTTAGGAAGATGGCCCCGTATTTGGCATGTTCTATCTGTGGGTTTATCAGGTAATAGATGATCCTTGTAAACCCGAAATATAGCAACCCAAAGAACACACAAACAATTACGGCAATAAGGTACTCGTTTGTGGTCAGTATCAATGGCGGGGAGACCTCAACAATGGTCTCCCACAGAAATGTTCTGAACATAGATTGTCCTCCTTTATTTCGCTAACTTTATGTTCCAGTCTTTATTGTCAAATACGGCCCGTGGAGTCTGTGATGCTCCCTTGTCCTGCAAAACACTTATGGAGACTTTTGGTTTTGCATATTCAAAAGCACTGGCGACACTGCCTTTGTTTTGTTCCAGGCCGGCGATTAAGTAGTGAGTAAAGTAGCCGTTGTTAATTGAGGGGTCCTCCCATGATTTTTCGCTATCCCCGCTGGCACTTATCAAAACCCTGCCCCAACCGTTGCTGTTGGGTGATAAGTTGATTGAACCTTCCAATACAATGTCTTTTGAGCCTAACATCCTTGTTGCTTGTTCCTTGCTTATGCCAAAGGTTTCGTCTTCAACACCCAGGGATTTTGCACCCTCGGGGACAAATCCCTTTATGTTCTTGTAAGCGCCGCTGCTGTAGCAGGTATCAAGGATGGCAACAACCCTTTTGGCTCTTGTGCCTTGGATAAAGTCACTGAGTTTTTCCCCGGTTATGGATGTGTACCAGATTTCTTTTGGTACAGGCACTGAATCATGGGTTACGATAAATACGCCGCCAAACTTATCAGGCGGGGTGCCATGACTGCTCATGTACAAGACAACAAGATCGTCCTCTTGCGCCTTATTTCTTAAATCATCCAGGGCCTTTGTTATATTATGCCTTGTTGCCTTTTCACCCAACAGAACGGTTACGTTCTGCCTGGAGAAACCTCCCTTTGACGGGGCAGTGAGATATTTGTAAAAGTCCCCTGCGTCCTTTTCTGCATATTGCAGTGGGGTTATCTTGCTGTTTTGGAATTTGCCTATTCCTACCACCAGGGCATATTTATTTCTTACAGGCCCTGGCGGGGCGTCACTGTGTTTAGCAGATGGACTCTTAACGGCAGCACGTGCAAATATCGAGGAGAGCTTCTTACTCCACCCCGGTACGGTAACGTTTTCAGGGTCTACTGGGGAGACCCACTTTACCCCTACCGTTTGTTGAGCTAAGGAGAAGGCCAAATCAACCTCTTCTTCATTTTGATACGACCCCTTAAGCTGTACCCGGCCTATCTTGTCTAACTCCACGTATCCGTTATTGATGTTGTTCTGCTTAAACAGTTTATTAATCTCACCCACGTAACGTAATGTTATTGGCTCAGGGGAATTTGAATTATTTGTACCTGGCGAAGAAGCAGGACTTTCTGACTTAGCCACAATCGCACCTGTTTCTCCCAACATTGCTGCAAATTGCAACGGAACGCATTGCAGTAGCAGAGATGACATTACGATCACGCAAACAAGCAGTATTGATTTTTTCATTATAGTACCTCTCCGGTTGTTATGAGGGAGGGCAAAGCCCTCCTTCTTTTTTTTGCACCTCACGTAGTTGAAATCGCTGATGTAGCAATACCAGCCTATTTCTTGACAATGATATCAACCTCGCTCTTGTCAGATTTGTTTTTGTACGACACCTCAAAAACGATCTTATATCGCCCCTCCGGCATTCCTTCAGGCATACCACACATACCACTAGCTATCCTTGTACCGGGGTCAATGGTCTTTTTATCCGTAGTGTTGCCGAGTTCGTTAGCCTTACCGTCCTTGTCGTAAAAGATTACCGTCCTGGACTCTGTAACAGTCAGTTCTTTTGTTGTTTCCGAATCCATGACATAATATTTCGCCGAAAAATTAAACGGCTTTCCGGGTGCCACAGTAGAAGGTTCAACCTTTGTGCTGTCAATCTTTACCAATGCCCCCTTTTTAGGCTCATAGCCAGTATTGCGCGCCGTTTCCTTGTAATTTGCGGTTTGCTTACTTGTTACGTTAAAGTAATACTCTATACACTTGCCCCATGCCAGGGCAAAGGCTATGGTACCGCCTGCTATGGCACCTTGAATAGCGCCTTTTCCGCCTCCAGTCAGCCCTCCTACCAGGCCGCCTAAGACAGCACCGCCCACCGTGTTTAGGATTATGCACTCATCTTTTGCCGCATTGCGTTCTGCATCTGTCATGTTTTCACGTGGTTTGGATAACATGGTAGTACATGATGTAAAGAAAAACGCCGTTATTACAAACAGCGCTACCAGGTCATGACTCTTACCGGGTCTCATTATATTGCATCTCCTTTTTTTTAACCTTTGTGCCTGAGTCTTACCTGTACCACAAACGACCTCCCTGCATCTATGAGTTCGGAGGGAACAACGCCATAGTTATTGCCACTGTCGCTCTCTAGCACGATATCCTTGCTGCCGGTACTCTCTAGTCTGCAATTTTCCCCGGAGTACACGGCATAGTTGGTACCAATGGCATCCTCTGCGATGATATCCTTAGAGCCACTGGCAGACACCATCAGGGCATGTGGCTTACAATTGGGGTCTGCCTCAACAGGGATACGATCGGACGCCCCGGACAACTCGAAATATATTTCCTCCGTGCCGGGCGGATCGACAATGCGCATGGCCATTGTCTGGGGTATCTCAATTGGAGTGAAAGGAGTCACAGGGCCTTTAAACAAATAGTTGACGTTACCCGTTGGCCCCACATTGTACACAGCCAGATTGCCGGGCTTGTTTATCTGTGCGATTATCTTAATCCTGTCGCCCGTTCTGAAGACACGCTTGCCTGGCACCGGTCGCGGAAAACCATCAGCCCCTATGAGCATCACCGTATACTTGAGCCCAATGTGCGGACCGTATGCAACGTTTACTACATTTTCCGTACCACGTCTGGTTTCCGTAACTGTTGTCTTTTTTCTTTCCGTCGGTACACTTATCTTAGACCCACCACTCTCAAACAGTCCCTTAGCTCCGGTGGGTTCGGCGCTATAGGCTGTCATGCCACCCACAAGGGCAAGCATTGCTATGGTAACCACACAAACCACCCCATATAACCTGTTACTCATGTTTTACCTCCTTAAATTAGACTAAATCTCTTAACTCAACAAAAACCTCTGTTTGTTATCGTGTCCTATGTCTTCTCTCAAAATAAGGTCATTCTCTTCCAATATCCTCCTTGTCTTTTATTTTCTCCTTCAGAACAAACGGGCACCGGATGTTGTAAGCGGATGATATCGGCCACAATATCCCCGGAAGCCCTTATACTATAATAGAATAGGTTCCTTCTTACCTCATGTGGGTAACTCAGATTAAGGTTAGCGACCAACGGGAGCGGGTTATACAATCGAAAGCCTTGCCCTTTATAGGGTTTATCTCGAAAACAATAAAGATTAAAGGTAACATGGCAAGGCTTACCATAGGCGAGGTTGTTTATCTTACCCATTCAAAGTTGGCAAGAGCCATAGAATATCTTATCAGTTGAAATACCGGGATATCAAGAGAAATGTTGTTCACCGAAATAGTGGTCTGTTGAGTAAACATTTACGCAAAAACATAGATAAATCAAGGGGGTTTTTTTTCAGGGGGTCGAAAATCTGTGAACAAAACTTCACGTTCCAACTACTGCATATGTCAGGCGTTGTGGTATTGACAACAAAAAACCGTCCGTATCCTCTAAAAAGCATGGTAAAAGGTTTCACAAGAAGGGGTCAAGGGGACTTCTTCGTGGCCGGGGCGGGTGCGACCCGCTGCGACAAAATAGTGCCTCACCCCCTGGAGCGCCAAGAAGCAGAGCCGCCCCCTTCTTTCTTTTTGAAACGTGCTATATATATCATCACAGGATTTTTTACAGCAAGAAAAAATATGCAATAGTGTATAATACGTTATATCAGTACGGTATGCTAAAAAATAATCAGGAGTCAGATATTTTGAGATTATGGTAAATACGATAGAGTGGATTGAGCGAGTGCCATCGCCGCTGGTACGCATACTTGACCAGACGATACTGCCGCAGCGGATAGAATATGTCGATTGCGACCACTACAGGCAGGTCGTGCAATGTATCAAGCAACTGAGCATCAGGGGCGCCCCTGCCATAGGAATAGCGGCTGCAATGGGGATAGCCTTAGCCGGTTGTGCGATCGATGCACGTGACGGAGAGGAGTTTGCAGCGAAACTGCGCCCCGTCCTGGACGACTTCATAGGCAGCCGCCCAACGGCAGTAAACATCCGCTGGGCAGTGGAGCGGGTCTTGCGTGTGTTATCCGGCCAGAAAGGGGCATCCGTCCAGGCCCTGAAGGATTCGCTGGTAAACGAGGCCAGGGGCATGTTGACCGAAGACATAGAGATAAACAAGGCAATAGGCCGTTGGGGGGCACAGTTCATAAAGGACGGCGCCCGTGTACTGACCCACTGTAACGCCGGCAGCCTTGCCACGGGCGGCTACGGAACCGCCACGGCACCCATACGCGTGGCCATAGAGCAGGGTAAGCGCCTCAGCGTCATAGCCGACGAAACACGTCCTGTCCTCCAGGGGGCAAGGCTTACCTCGTGGGAGCTGCTCCAGGACGGCATTGACGTCACCCTTATCACCGACAACATGGCCGGTGCACTGATGAAGCGCGGGGAAATCGACCTCTGTATAGTCGGTACCGACAGGACGGTCAGAAACGGCGACGTCGCCAACAAGATCGGCACCTATTCCGTGGCCGTGCTGGCCAGGGAACACAACATCCCGTTTTATGTGGCCGCACCCATCAGCAGCATCGACTTTACAATGTCACACGGCGACCTGATCCCCATAGAGGAGCGCGATGGCAGCGAAGTCACAAACGTCTTTGGGACATGCCGGATCGCCCCCGATGGCGTCAAGGTCAGAAACATAGCTTTTGACGTTACCCCTGCACGGTTGGTAACACTCATATTTACCGAAAAAGGCGCTTTCAGACCACAAGACATACACCTCCTGGACGACCCAACGTGTGATATCGAAAAACTACGGGTGTCTGCATAACTTAATAAAGAAAGGGGCGGGTGCA
>NZ_JABXWD010000116.1 GCF_019173545.1 Candidatus Magnetobacterium casense
CCGTTGCCGTTATGGGTTGATCCTCCACGACGAGGACGACCACCCAGGCACCTACAAAACCAAACAATGGCGGTGGCTGCATGACCACGGTTGTTTGGGGTGCTACCAACGATATAAAAGTCGTAACAAAAAGCGGATATCAGAACTTTGAATGGGTAGTGGATATATCAAGATAATCATGGCATGAGTAAGGCGTGTCTAAGTTTGCACATAGGAGACTATTAATCATGAAAAATGGAGCCAACTATTTAGGTGCTGGAAGATGCAGGTTTACGCTATGGGCGCCACTGTCTAAGGTCGTTGAACTAAATATATGCCCCCCAACTCAGAGGCGCATCCCCATGAGGCGTGACCACAGGGGATACTGGGAGACCACCGTTGATGACGTTACACCACAGACGTGCTACACGTTTATCCTGGACAACGAACGCGAAATCCCAGACCCTGCATCCCACTACCAACCCCAGGGCGTGCATAAACCATCGCAGGTCGTAGACCATGACGCATTCATGTGGACGGACGCCGAGTTTAAGGGAATAGACGTCTCGCAGATGATCATGTACGAGCTGCACGTTGGCACCTTTACGGAGGCCGGCACCTTTGAGGCAATCATTGCACGTCTGAATGACCTGGTAGACCTCGGCGTCAATGCCATAGATCTGATGCCCGTTACACAGTTTCCAGGGGAGAGAAACTGGGGCTATGACTCCGTCTATCCATACGCCGTCCAGAACTCTTACGGCGGCCCGCACGGACTCAAGACCCTCGTCAATGAGTGTCACCGCAGGGGCCTTGCCGTCATCCTCGATGTGATCTATAACCACATAGGCCCTGAAGGCAACTACCTCTGGGGACTTGCACACTATTTTACTGACAGATACAAGACCGGGTGGGGAAACGCTATCAACTTCGATGGCCCCCACAGCGACGAGGTCAGAACCTACTTCATCGAAAACGCCCTGCACTGGTTTGGCAATTACCACATCGACGCCCTGAGACTGGATGCCGTACACGCAATCTACGACATGGGGGCAAGACACCTACTCCAGGAACTATCTGAACGCACCAACACCCTCGCCAAGGCCACCGGCAGAAATCTCTGCCTCGTCGCCGAGAGCGACCTCAACGACTCCAGGGTCATCAAGCCTATCGAGTTGGGTGGCTACGGGATGGATGCCCAGTGGTGCGATGACTACCACCACGCCCTGCACACAATCCTGACGGGTGAACGGAACGGCTATTACTCCGACTTTGGCACGCTCAGGGACATGGTCAGCGCCATAAGAGACGGATACGTCTACTGTGGCGCGTACTCACGCCACAGGAATCGCGCACACGGCAACTCCCCGGAGGGTAGGCCGGATTGGCAATTTGTCGTCTTTTCACAGAACCACGACCAGATCGGCAACCGGATGCTGGGTGAGAGGCTGTCTGCGCTGGTCTCGTTCGAGGCGCTCAAGCTGGCTGCCGCAACGGTTCTGCTGTCGCCCTACGTGCCGATGCTCTTTATGGGCGAGGAGTATGCCGAGGATGCGCCGTTTTTGTACTTCATCAGCCACGGCGATCCGGCGCTGATCAAGGCGGTCAGAAGCGGTAGGAAAAAGGAGTTTCGCGAATTTGCCTGGAAGGGCACACCTCCAGACCCGCAGGATACACAGACGTTTATGAGGTCAAAGTTACACTGGGAAAAGAGAAACAACCCACAAAACAATCTGCTCCTTGAGTTCTACAAGGCCCTCATCAGCCTCAGAAAAGGGACTCCGGCGCTCTCCCCGCTCTATCCACGGGACATAGAGGTGTACGGACAGCAAACGCAACGCATTGTTATCCTTGACTACAAAAAAGCCAGAGACAATATCGCCTGCATATTTAACTTAAGCGCAGAGGAGGCAACGACCTCCCACCCAATGCTGAGATACACGCTGGATAAGGTACTTGACTCCGCCGACACGATATGGGGCGGAGACGGTGCTAAAGCACCGGATGTCCTAGATGCGGACACGCAGATCACTGTGCCTGGATTAAGCGTCAGCGTCTACAGAAAATCAGATGAATAGAGATAGAAATGAACACTCAGGCTGAAGATATAAAAGGGATTATAAGCAATGTCCTGGAAAGATACGGAGTAAAAAGGGCTGCCCTTTTTGGCTCCGTCGTCAGAGGGGAGGCAACAGACAAAAGCGATATTGACTTGTTAATAGAATTTGAGGGGAGAAAGAGCTTGTTAGACCTCGTAGGTTTGAAACTGGAGATCGAGGATTTATTGGGGAAAAAGGTTGATGTTCTCACCTATGGCTCGATTCACCCGTTGCTTAAGGAAAGAATCCTGAGCGAACAAGAGGTTATCTTGTGAAAAAAGACGCAAGGATTTTTATCGGGCATGTCTTAGAGTGTATAGGGCTGATTGAACAATACACAGAGGGCAAAACAATAGGCGACTTCTTAGGCTCGGTTCAACTTCAAGATTCGGTCATTCGCCGTATAGAAGTCATGGGTGAGGCCGTTAAAAACATTCCCGAGGATACGAGAGCAAGGCAGCAGGAAATCCCGTGGAAGCAAATTTCTGGGATGCGGGATATCCTAATACATGAGTATTTTGGGGTGGATTTATACCTGGTATGGGAAGTTGTCACAAGAGACATCCCTGATATAAAGGCGAAAATACTACGAATTAAGGAGGTAATATAACGATGGAGGACAACTTGTCAATAACACCACATATCCCGGACTCGACCTACAGATTGCAACTTAACGGTGGTTTCAGATTCACCGATGCCGCGCGTATCGTCCACTATCTGCACACCCTTGGGATAAGCGATATCTACTGCTCACCCTACCTGCGTGCCAAGCAGGGGTCTACACACGGTTACGACATCATAGACCACACCAGCATCAACGACGAACTTGGAGACATGCAGGACTACGACGGGTTGATCAGTGAACTCAAGCGCCACGGTATGGGCCAGATACTGGACATCGTGCCAAACCACATGTGTGTAGCCAGCAACGACAACGCCCTCTGGATGGATGTCCTTGAAAACGGCACAAGCTCTATATACGCAAGATACTTTGACATCAACTGGTATCCGGTAAACATGGACCTGACGCACCGGGTGCTTATCCCTGAGCTTGGCGACCAGTACGGCAACATCCTTGAAAACGGTGAACTCCAACTGTCCTTTGAAGAAGGCGCCTTCTTCGTCTGGTACTACGACCACAAATACCCCATAAGACCACAGACATACATCAACATCCTGCAATACGAGCTGGACAACCTTAGAGACAGCCTGGGTGAAGAACACCCCCAGTTTACAGAACTGTTGAGCATACTGACTGCCATCAAGAATCTTCCGGCTTATCTTGAGACCGATGTAGAGCTTGTCAAGGAGCGTGCCAGGGAAAAGGAAATAATCAAGAGGCGATTAAACACCCTGCATAACGAAAGTGTCGAGTTACGGGCGTTTATCGACAACAACGTCAAGACCTTTAACGGTGTCAAAGGCGACTCCGGCAGCTTTGACCTGCTCGATACACTTTTGAGGAGCCAGATATACAGGTTGGCGTACTGGAAGGTGGCAATGGAGGAGATCAACTACCGGAGATTCTTTGACATCAACGAGCTTGGTGCCATACGGATGGAGGACGATACGGTCTTTAATCACACGCACAGGTTGATAGCGGGCCTTATCAGGGAGGGCAAGGTAAACGGCTTGAGGATCGATCACCCTGATGGCTTGTTTTCTCCTGCAGATTACTTTTATAGTTTGCAGAGGCTGTGTTATATACAGGGTAGACTTGCTGAGGGGGTCAAGGACAATGAGGGTGTGGAGAACTTATTAAACGCCGAGTTTGATGCCATCATGTTATCAAACCCTGAGTACAAACCGTTTTATATCGTTGGCGAGAAGATATTTGCAAAGAATGAGATCATGCCCGATGACTGGATGATCTTTAGCTCTACGGGATATGCATTTCTGAACAACCTCAATGGTCTCTTTGTAAACGGTAAAAACAAAAAACACCTCGATAACATCTATAGTAAATTCATAGACCATAGATTTGATTATGAAAAGTTGGTCTATGACAAGAAGAAACTGGTGATGAAGGTATCCCTGGCCAGTGAGATAAACATGTTGGGTTACTACTTAAAGAAGATATCAGAAAACAATAGACACACGAGGGATTTCACGCTGAACAGCCTGATAAATGTTATCGTAGAGGTAATCTCCAACTTCCCGGTCTACAGGACCTATGCAAGGGCGTGGCAGGTAAATTCCTACGACAAGACATACATTGAGTTTGCCGTATCCAACGCCAAGGAAATGAATCCGTCGATAAACGCCTCAACCTTTGATTTCCTGAAGGATGTCCTGCTTCTGAATCTGCCCGACGGTACCAGCGACGCAGCCAGAGAGCAGTGGATAGGCTTTGTAATGAAGTTCCAGCAGATAACAGGGCCGGTGATGGCAAAAGGTGTTGAAGACACAGTGTTTTATATCTACAATCGTCTTGTTTCCTTAAACGAGGTTGGTGGTCACCCCGATACCTTTGGTGTTACGGTGGAGGACTTTCATAGCAAAAACATAAATAGGCTGCGTTATCAACCCCATGCGCTTATAACAACGGCCACTCATGACACAAAGAGAGGCGAGGACGTCAGAACACGGATAAATGTCCTGTCCGAGCTGCCAGATGAATGGGAAAGGCTGGTGTTTCGTCTCAAGAAGCTCAACGAGAGTAAGAGGCTCACCGTTGGCAATAAGACTGCCCCTGCACCAAATGACGAGTACCTCCTGTATCAGACGCTCATAGGAGCAACCCCGACTGGACTGACCCCTGAATTGGTTCAGACCTACGACCTGTCTGATTTCAAGGCGCGTATCTCCAACTACATGATAAAGGCCATAAGAGAGGCCAAGGTCAATTCCTCATGGATCAACCCTAACGACGAGTATGAAAAGGCAATAGTCAGCTTTATCTATTCGCTGCTTGTATACAAGAATAACAAGAAGTTCTTTGAACTGTTCCTGCCATTTCAGAACATGGTATCAGCATATGGCATGTATAATTCCCTGTCACAGGTGCTCTTAAAGATTACCTCTCCTGGGGTTCCTGATTTCTATCAGGGGACGGAGCTGTGGGATTACAGCCTGGTGGATCCGGATAATCGCAGGGCTGTTGATTATGAAACGAGGATAGCTATGTTGTCGACTCTACAGAAAAAAGAGCGGGAGGTTGGGATAATCGAACTTAACAAAGAGCTGCTGGCAGATATGAAAAACGGCATGATAAAGATGTTCCTGACCTACAAGGTACTTAATTACAGGAAAGCAAACAAACGGTTGTTCGACGTTGGAGATTACGTACCACTTGCGACAACGGGCAAGAACGCCAACAATGTATGTGCATTTGGCCGATCCCTGGGCAATGATTATATGGTAGTGGTTGCCCCACGGCTTGTCACAGATATATTTGACATTGATACCCCCCTGAGCTACATAAAGAAAAGCTGGAGAGAGACCTACATACTGCTGCCTATAAAAAAGGAGATGACATTTAAGAATATCCTCACAAACCAGACCATCAAGGCGCAAAAACATGGAAGAGTCTACAGGATTCCTTTCTATAACCTGACAAACAACTTCCCTGTGGCCTTCCTTACAAGATTTGACTAGATGTTAGAACAAAGGCAGAAGAAAGAGAAGAAAACAAAGGTTCTTTCGTAAAGTGAATGGATACCCTTTCCTTTATGGGGGGGCAGGGAGGGTGGTTTTGATTTGAATGGAGAATAAACTCATCCCTGGTAGTCTGTATCTCATAGGGGAGGTTTTTTTTACTTCCCGTTGTAAATTAAACCTGCTATAATAGACTCAGATGCGTTCATTTATGAGTAAGACAATCAATTGGTTGTTTGTGGTTATAACTTCAAACAGGCATACGGTTACGGTTATCACTGCCATGTTCATTGGGGTTATAAGCGCGATGGCCATAATTGTCTTCAGGTCCATGACGGAGATTATCAGGGATGGCGTCTTTATACATGGACAAAGGTTGCTTCACATCGGCACCGACCTCTCCTCACGGGCACTCTTACCGGTATTGCCAATTATTGGGGCTATAATGCTGATACCGCTTTCCATGAGATTTCCGGGGGAGGTCTGTGGCTATGGGCTTCCGGGCTTTTTGGAGAATGTAAACCTTAAAGGCGGGGTCATCAAGCTAAGGACGGTCTTTTTAAAGATGATAGCCACATCCATCACCATAGGCACCGGTGGTTCGGCTGGAGTGGAGGGGCCGTCGGCCATCATCGGGGGTGGAATAGGCTCTCTTGTGGGTCAATGGCTAGGCCTCTCCAAAAGGCGGCTCCGACTGCTGATTGGGCGGGGGCAATAGCAGCCATATTCAATGCCCCCATTGCAGGGGTCATGTTTGCCACAGAGATAATAATGCTTGGCAACTATGAAATGGAGTCCTTTGGTGCCGTTGTGATCTCAGCCGGAATGGCACCCGCCGTCTCTCAGGCCTACTATGGTGCATACCCAACCTTCATCGTGACCTCACACGACATGATTGGGGTAAGGGAGATACCTTTCTATCTGCTCTTTGGCCTGCTTCTCGGTGTGATATCTGTCATATACATAAAGGTGTTCTATGGCATCAAGGATTTTCTTGCCGCTATAAATCTGCCCCAACATGTGAAAGCAATAGCAGGGGCATTTTGTATAGGACTCATAGGGATTTTCTTACCACAGGTCATGGGCGATGGCTATGCCAGTATAACAGAGGCGCTTAACGGACACTATTCGTTGACGTTGTTCGTTGTGCTGATTTTTTTTAAGATACTTGCCACCTCCATTACGCTTGGCTCTGGGGGGGCAGGTGGTGTGTTTGCACCGTCACTGTTTATCGGGGCCATGACGGGGGATGCCTTTGAAAGTGCAGTACATAGGTTATTCCCACATATGACCTCAAACCCGGGTGCCTACGCAACCGTGGGTATAGGGGCATTCCTGGCCGCCGTTACACATGCCCCACTAACCGGTATCTTTCTATTGATTGAAATGACCGGCGATTATAAGGTCATCATACCAGTTATGTTTGCAAGCATCACGGGGTTATTTGTGTCAAAGGCCCTCCTTAAAGATTCCATTGACACCTTCGAGTTATCCCGAAGGGGGGTAGACCTCTTTATAGGCAAGGAGATGTCTATCCTTCAAGCCATCAAGGTCAAAGATATAATGAGGAAAGACTTCACAACGGTAAATGAACATGAACCAATAAACACCGTCTCTGATATGATAATAAACGGCGATGGCCTCTGTTTCCCTGTCATCAGGGATAGCGGTGAGATAGCAGGCATTATCTCCATGCAAGATGTAAAGGCCGTGATGCTTGAGGAGTACATCAAGACCGTTGTCACCGCTGGCCAGCTTGCAACTGAAGACGTCGTCCTGTTAAACAATTTAGATAACATGAAGACAGCACTTGAAAGGTTTTCAATCAACGACCAGGATGAAATCCCAGTCGTTGATTTCCTGAACCACAAGAAAATTGTAGGTATGCTCAACAGGTCAGACATGATAGCCGCCTACATCAGGGCCGTAATGCAATAGCCGGTAACACAATCTATGGGCATCGGCAGATTGACAATTCACCTCTGATGAGGATATAATAACGGTATGCTTAAGAATGTGAAAATAGGTACCCGTCTTAGTGTAGGGTTTTTTATGGTATTCTTAC
This sequence comes from Candidatus Magnetobacterium casense, assembly GCF_019173545.1. Lineage (GTDB taxonomy): Bacteria > Nitrospirota > Thermodesulfovibrionia > Thermodesulfovibrionales > Magnetobacteriaceae > Magnetobacterium > Magnetobacterium cryptolimnobacter. The sequence goes on from NZ_JABXWD010000116.1 coordinate 7,741, forward strand.
TCCTGACGAGCACTGTTTTGTTTGGAATAAGCCGTGTGGATCACTTGTATAGCCTTATAAACAAGATGTATGGTCATCTCTTTACCGTTACCAGGGCGATTTTGGACATTAAAGACAACATTAATAAAATTGATGACTTCATGGACCTCATTGTTAATGGCAAGTATTTATCTAACATAGATAAATACTCTCTAAACATAGACGCACTTGAGAAAAAGGTATACGAAGACTTCGATATCATCTCCAAATGTTTCCTTGGCGATAAGGCCTTACACGATTCTGAGTTGAGGCTGTATTCCAAATGGAAACCTGTCAGAGATGAGATTATAGCATTTGTAAAGGCCGGTAAAACAGATGAAGCAAAGGAAATATTCGATGGAAGATATACCCTCGATAAAAAGGGGGTTAAAAAGGCCACAAATGCCATTGTGGATTCTTCCAAGGAGAATGCTGACGTATTGTTTAACCATGCCGGAACTACAACTAAAGACGTCTTGGATTCAATGAGGATATTTCTGTTACTTGCAGTTATAATCAGTGTGCTTATTGCGTATTTGATTACGAGGAGTATCACGGTTCCACTATCAACGCTGAATACGGCGGCTATTGAAATAGGCAAACAAAGATCGGATATCCAAATCAATGTCACAGGCGATGATGAGATAGGACTACTGGCTTCTTCATTTAGATCAATGGCGGAAAACGTAAAGGAGTTTAAGAAAAAGTTGGAGGAGATAAACGTTGTCCTCAATCAAAGGGTGCTGGAGGAGACCGCAAAGAGACAACAACATGAACAGATATTGATCCAGCAATCAAAGATGGCGGCCATGGGTGAGATGATCAGCCTGATAGCGCACCAGTGGAAACAGCCGTTAAACGCCATTTCGGTTATTACCACAGACATTGGGGACGCCTACTCATTCAACGAGTTAACCCAGGATTACTTAAAGAGTTCAGAGACAAAAATCATCCAACAGGTGCAATTCATGTCCAGGACAATAGATGACTTCCGCAACTTTTTAAAGCCGTCTAAGGAGAAGATCACATTTGACTTAAAGAAGGCCATTGACGAGATAGCCTCGATTTTATCACCAATGTTGATTAAAAGCAATATTACGCTCAACCTGCATAGTGTCGGCAACGAAACAAATATCAATGTAACAGGATACCCAAATGAATTCAAGCATGTCATTCTAAACCTTGTAAATAACGCAAGGGATGCCATTGTCTCAAGAAACATAAACGACCCTGAGACAAAAAAAGAGATCAATATCGACATATCAGGGGAAGGCGCAAAGACAATAGTCTCCATACGCGACAGTGGAGGCGGTATCCCCGATGATATAATCGGCAGGATATTTGAGCCATACTTTACAACCAAGCCGTCAGAGCAGGGGACAGGGATCGGTCTGTATATGTCAAAGACAATCATCGAGACCAACATGAACTGGAAACTAACGGTAAGAAACACAGACAACGGGGCCGAATTCAGGATAGAGATATAGATTTCGAGAGAGAGGCTGATTCTGTCCTCAATTGATCTGTGACTCAAATATAATACAATCCAGGGGTCAGCAGTCAAATCAGGTAGCACCACAAGCAACCGTGGTTGCCGTGATTTAAGCCGCTTTTATACCTTCATAATATGGCTTTGTTACTATGCGACAGCAATGTGACCACGCTTTAATGGGATGCTACCTCAAATCATTACATGGCGATTATAGCGCGTTTCGATTGTGTGCAATACAAGAAAAGAAAGGGGCGGCTCCGCCCCATAGGTGTTAAGTTAAGCATGATACCTCCAGTACCTCCAAGTCTTTTAGTGTTAATTTCTTAGGTTTAGGCGTATTTGACGGTTC
>NZ_JABXWD010000117.1 GCF_019173545.1 Candidatus Magnetobacterium casense
ATGACACAGATGGGCGCAAAATACCACTTCTTGTCATTCCCGTGAAAACGGGAATCCATTTTCAAAAACCGCATAAAAAGCCAGTTAATAAAAAAGTGCAAAAGTATAGACCTTACAATGGATGGCAAAAAGGATGGTGTTACGATGATAGGATTTATAGGTGGCGGCAACATGGCCGAGGCCATGCTCAAGGGGATGTTGGCAAAGGGGATGAGGGACGTTATTGTCTCCGAGCCGAGGCAAGACAGGAGACAGCAACTCGCACAGCTATACGGCATTAACACGACCGGCGATAACCTGGAACTCATAAACGCCTGCGACGTGATCATCGTGGCGATCAAACCACAGACCCTCGCCGCCCTGGCCGATGAAACACGGGCTGTTGATTTCACCGGCAAGGTGATCATATCGATTATGGCGGGGATCAATCTGTCGTACCTGGGGAAGGTCTTCCGTGGTGCAAGCGTAATCCGTGTGATGCCCAACACCCCTGCCCTTGAGCAGGAGGGGATGTCGGTCATATCGGTGGGCGAAGGTGTTGCAGAGGGTGTTCTCAGTCAGGCCACGGGGATACTTGATTGCATAGGCAAGACCCTCGTCCTGCCGGAGAGTTTTATGGATGCGGTGACGGCTGTTTCGGGCAGCGGACCGGCCTTTATTGCGTATTTTGTGGATGCGATGATCGACGCCGGGGAGGGGCTTGGCCTTGGGCGTGATACCGCCGTTATGTTGGCGATTCAGACGCTGGTCGGTACGGCAAAGCTCCTCGACTCCGGCATCCCCCCGGCGGCTATTGTAAAGATGGTGGCCTCACCCGGGGGTACAACCGAGGCAGGCTTGAATGTGTTAAACAACAGCAACGTTAAAGGCATTGTCACGCAGACTCTCGTCGCCGCATGTCAGAGGAGTGTTGAGCTGGGCAAGAAGCTCGGCTGCTAAAGAAAGAAAGGGGCGGCTCCGCCCCCCTTTAGAACCCCCCGCAAGGGGAGGGGCGAGGCGCCCCGGCCACGAAGAAGTCCCCTTGACCCCATAAAAATGCCATGTATCTTGTATTTAATCCAATTGAAATTTGCTATATTTTTTGGACGGAATTGTCAACATCACCTCTGTCCCCTGGCCTGGGATGCTTCTGATGGTGACCTGTGCTCCGATGATGCCGACCAGCTCATGTACGATGGCCAACCCTATGCCCATACCGCTGGAGTGTCTGCCTTTATAAAAACGCTCAAAGACAAGGGGTAGTTCTTCGGCGGGTATCCCGATACCGGTGTCAGATACCTTGATCCAGACGGCGGCGGCATCGCCTCCGTACTCAATCGCAATTCTGCCTTCGGTTGTGTATCTGATGGCGTTGGAGAGCAGGTTGTCAAGGATTGATTGCAATATCTCACCATCAACGCTGACAACCATATCTGCACCATGTAACGAAAGTGCAAGAGACTTATTGAGCGCAACCTGCCTGTATCGTTCAAGGGTCTCGGACAAAAAATACGTCAGGTTAATTTCACTGTAGTTGCGAGGCTTAAAGAAGGTGGCCTCGGCGTTTGTGAGGTCTTCAATGCCCTTGATGAGACGCATCAATCTCTCTGCCTCAGCCATGATGTTCTGTGTTGCCCCCGAGTGCTCAACCACACCGTCAAGGACTGCCTCCGCATTTGCCTTGATGATGGTCAGCGGGGTTCTCAGTTGGTGCGTGATATCAGCCATGAGGCGTTTTCTGAGTTCGGCGTCACGCTTGAGTTGTTCGGCCATGTGATTAAAGGACTCCGTGAGAGAGCCTAACTCATCCCTGCCCCCGTGGGAAATCCTTACGCCGAAGTCCCCGCCGGCGATCCTTGCGGCAGCCTCCCTGAGTCTCTTCAGCGGCAACGACAAAAGCGTGCTAAAGAGCAGCGCCAACAACAACGACCCCACTCCAGCTATCACAAACGATACAAGCATAAATCTCATTGCACGTCTCCTGAAAAACTCCTCCCTTGCTCGGATATCGGCCCTGACAAGCGGCGTGAATCTCACCCGGCCAACCCTCTTGCCTTCCGCAAGGATATCATGCTCCCTGGAGGATTGGGTTGCTCCATGTCTGCCAACGATGCCTGCCATTTTCTGCCTCATTGGTTGGCTCATATGCTGCAACACTTGGGTGTAGTCCATTATGTCCCTGCCGGCTGCATCCAGCACGACCACGTCCAGACCAAGCATCATCCCCCAGTGTACGGCCTCCATCAGACTGGCATAGTTGAAAGCGCCACCCTCATAGCTGCTCTCAATGGAGGCTATCAGCCAGTAGACGTTGGCCTCCTCTATGCCCGTCCTGTAGTTGTCGAAGTCCCTCACGGTTGAATATCTGAAAACGGCATTTGAGATGCCGGCAACAACGATCACGGTTAAAAAGGAGAGAAATATCTTAGTCTTCATCGGGTGCGCAGTTAAACCTGTATCCGACCCCGTAGACGGTCTTGACGTAATCGAATTGTCCGAGCTTCTGTCGCATGTTTTTCATGTGTGCATCTATGGTCCTGTCATAGCCGTCGAAGTCATAGCCAAGGACGGCGTTTGTCAGTTGCGGGCGCGTAAGCACCTTGTTGGGGTTGCCGGCAAGGACAAGGAGCATGTTAAACTCCGTCGGTGTAAGCGTCACGACCTTGCCGTTGACTATGACGTTGTGAGTGTTCATATCGATAACAAGTTTGCCGTTGTTGAAGCTCAGAGTGCGTTGTTTTTTGCCCGCCCTCCTGAGGCAGACCTTGACGCGGGCCATAAGCTCCCTGGGACTAAATGGTTTCAGGACGTAGTCATCGGCACCCATCAGGAGCCCCCTGACTCGGTCGTCCTCGTGCGTCTTTGCCGTTAGCATGATGATTGGTATATCGTAATCGGCCCGTATCATCCGGCAGAGGTCCTCACCGTCCATGTCTGGCAGTCTGAGGTCGAGGATTATCAGGTCGGGCTGTTGACTCATCTGCCTCAGTCCTTCGGCTCCGGTGGCTCCCGTGAACACGGTGTAGCCCTCCCTAAGCAGGTATGTAGATATGATGTCGCTTATCTTGCCCTCATCCTCGATAAGCAACACCTTATGTCTGAACGCATTTAATGGGGTCAAGGGGACTGGTCCCCTTGCAGGGGGGTCTGAGGGGGGGCGGAGCCGCCCCCTTCTTGTTTTATTGCACGCAATCGAAACACGCTATATTCTACATGGCTTGTTTAATGGCAAGTACGGCCTGATTTTTGAGCATCTTAACGTATCTCATGCGCGAGTTTTTCATTGCCTGAGGGTTGACCGTAGCCCAATCGCCATAGATCAACCCTATCGGGGTTTTACGCACCGAAATAGGGATCAGGATAAACGTTTGGGCATTAAACACCGTGTGCAACCAGTTGGGAATGCACGATTGCACCTCCACGTCATTAACGTTGTTGATTACCACAATGGAGTCCTTGCTGAGAGATATGTTAAAGACGTCGTTTGAATCCTTGTCAATGGGAAACCGAAAGTGCTTGACCAGATTCTCTATATTGCGCCCAAGACCAAAACGGCCATCTATCGACTGTCCCTTGGCATTCTTTATGCTGATGATGGTGCGTGTAAACTCCATTCCCCTGTATAATGTCTCAAGGATCATGCGCAATAAGTCGTTTAAAGAGAACTCCTCCAGGAGGGTATTGGTTATGTCCAGTATACCTCGTGCAAGTATGTCATCGGGAGTTACGATTTCGTTGCTGTCGTCTTCGCTATCATGGGTGTTGTCAAGTATCTGCAATGAGCTTACAGGTTTAACTATCTCCTGCTGTACTATTGGGATATCCTGGCCTTTTATCATAAAACTCAAATTCTTGGTGATATGACTGTAGTTTATGTTAAATTTGCTATCTGCACAGTGAGCCATTAATATGTTGAAAGAGGCCTCAAGGACTTCGGTTACCATGCTTTGATCGCAGTTATCAAACATATTCGTAAAGCTGTTTAAGGCATCTTTCCACATGTTTACGTCCATTTGCTCGGTGTTGAGCAACTCGCATAAGTTGTTGGAAAAGAGGGACAGGCACCTTATATTTTCTATATTGTTTTTTGGTTTATCGAGCTTGTTCAAAGGTATCTTTTGCATACATAGCAAGATGTTTTCAGAGAAGTTCCAGTGCTTGGCAATAGTTATACCAATGGTGTCATATGCTACATTGAGGACGGAGATGGCTATTTCATATTCAGAGACCTTTTTGAGTTTGGCAAGTTCTACGATCTTTCTATGTTCATCTGGCAGATAAAAGACAAGCAATAACTTTCCGAGGCTATGAAACATCGAACAGATAAAGGTTTCCTCTAATTCCCTCATACCTAATCTGCTGCCCATTCTCTTTGCAATCACCCCACTCAAAAACGAAACCAACACCGCCTCCCTCAGAGCTACGGACATGGAGTTGTCCTTAATAGTCTCAAAGAGCACAAGGGACAGGGCTACGTCCCTGACGTGACTGAATCCCAATATATGGATAGTACGTGAGATGGTGTTGATCTTCCCGCCTCTGTTGTACTTGACGTAAGCGGCTGAGTTTACCAGCCGCAGCAGCTTGTTGGTCAGCGAAATGTCGTCTAATATTGTGTTTGTAAGCTCATCGACAGAGGCTTTACTGCCGGCCTTTGTCTGTGTGCTCACCAGAGCAACAGTGCGCCCCATTACCGGGAACTCGCCCTTTGCCCTTATCCCGTCTAATATGCGTGCTATAACGGGTATCTTCGTCTCTGCCATATATTAACTACTTATAATCCCCCTATACATTGTACTACATTAACGCCTGTGTTTGTCAAGAGTTTTTTAAGGTAGCAGCCCCTTGACCCCTTCTTCCTGCTATAGTTACTTATCACCCTACATGACTTGTTTGATGGCCATTACGGCCTGATTTTTAAGCATCTTAATATATCTCATGCGCGAGTTTTTCATTGCATGTGGGTTTACCGTAGCCCAGTCGCCGTAGATCAACCCTATCGGGGTTTTACGTACCAATACAGGGACCAGGATAAACGTCTGGGCCTTAAACACCTTTTGCAACCAGTTTGGAATGCACGATTGCACCTCTATATCATTAACGTTGCTGATAACGACAATAGATTCATTGTTGAGCGATATGTTAAAGACGTCGTTTGATTCCTTGTTAATAGGAAAACGAAACACTTTAATCAGATTCTCTATATTCTGCCCAAAGCCAAAACGACCGTCTATTGACTGTCCTTTAGCGTTCTTTATACCGATGATCGTGCGTGTAAGCTCCATACCCCTGTGCATGGTCTCCAGAATCATGCGCAATATGTCATTTAAAGAGAAATCCTCCACCATGGTGTTAGTTATTTCTAATACCCCTCGTGCAAGTATATCCTCGGGGGTTACAATTTCGGCGCTGTCGGTATCGCTGTCATTGACGTTATCGATAATATGCAATGAAGTTACAGGTTTCGCTTCCTCCTGCTTTACTGTTGGTATCTCCTGCCCTTTTACCATAAAGCTCAAGTTCCTGGTAATGCGACTATAGCTGATATTGAAGTTGCTGTCTTTACAATGGGACATCAGTATCTTGAAAGAGGCTTCTATGGCTTCATTTATAATATTTTCATTGCAGTTGTCAAACAGATTATTAAAGCTGTTGAAGGCATCCTTCCACATTTTTACATTAATCTGCTCATTGTTAAGTAACTCACATAAATTGTTGGAAAACAGAGACACACATTTTATATTTTCTATAACGGTTTTTGGTTTAGCGAGCTTGTGCAAAGGTACCTTTTTCATGCAGTACATGATGTTTTCGGAGAAGTTCCAATATTTTGCAATAGCTATACCAATAGTGTCATATGCTACGTTGAGGACGGAAATGGCCGTTTCGTTTTCAGATACCTTGTTGAGTCTGGCAAGTTCTATGATTTTCTTATGCTCATCGGGCAGATAAAAGGCAATCAATAACTTCCCAAAGGAATGAAACATAGAGCAGATAAAGGCCTCCTCTAATTCACCGATGTCTAACCTGCTGCCTATCCGCTTTGCCATTATCCCACTCATAAACGAAACCAGGACTGACTCTCTGACGTCTGAGGCCAGCGAATTGTCCTTAATAGTCTCAAAGAGCACAAGTGATAAGGCTACTTCACGGACATGGCTAAATCCCAATATCTGAATGGAGCGTGAAATGGTGTTGATCTTCGTCCCTCTGTTATACTTGATGTAAGCGGCTGAGTTTACCAACCGCAGCAGCTTATTGGTCAACGATATATCACCCAGGATCGTGTTGGCAAGTTCATCGACAGAGGTCTTGTTGTCCGCTTTTGTCTGCGTGTTTACCAGGGCAATAGTGCGCCCCATCACGGGAAACTCCCCCTTCGTTTTCATCCCATCCAGTATCCGTGCTACGACGGATATCTTTGTCTCTACCATATCTTAACTATTGATAATCCCCATAGTTATTGTACTGCATTCACGACTGTGCTGTCAAGAGTTTTTTTGTAGCGGGGCAATAGCATTTGACCGCAGAGAAAAGAAAGGGGCGGCTCCGCCCCCCTTCAGAACCCCCTGCAAGGGGACCAGTCCCCTTGACCCCTTCCTGCGAAACCTTTTACCATGCTTTTTTAAGAGGATACACCTATCAACAATTCATAACATTCTCTAAGTGTGCTTGTCCTGCTGGCACCTGGGCTTTGATCTTGACTATTCCGGATGGTTGTGTCAACATAATGTGATATGAAAGCAACAGAGTGGACTGTTGGTGATGTGTTGCTGGACCTCTATGAGGTACGTGAGGTCTACAAGAGTGGCGGCATGGGGGTGGTCTACCGGATATTTCACAGGGGCTGGAATGTGGAATTAGCTATGAAAAGTCCGCGCCCTGAGTACTTCCAAAAGGAAGAGGACAAACGCAATTTCGAGCGTGAGGCCGAAACGTGGATGGACCTCGGGCTGCATCCCAACATCGTCAGTTGCTACTACATAAGGCGTATTGATGACGTCCCGCGGGTCTTTGCCGAATACCTTGGCGGAGGCAATCTGAGGGACCGCATACGCAAACGTAAATTAACCACCCTGGAGGATATCCTCGACATAGCAATCCAGTTTGCCACCGGTCTGCACTATGCCCACGAAAAGGGCCTGGTGCATCAGGACGTCAAACCGGCCAATGTCATGCTGTCCTATGACGGGATAGTCAAGGTGACGGACTTTGGACTAGCCAAGGCCAGGGCGCTCACAGACACCAAGGCCATCGATCAGGACATCAACAGGGGGATGCTGGTCAGCTATGGCGGCATGACACCGGCCTACTGTTCCCCCGAGCAGGCAAGCTCCGCAGAGAGGTCAATGCCCACACTGTCACGGTCTGCACTGCCAAACCCCGCACAACAAACCATCGTTACGCCCACGACAAGCTCCTTACTGTTGGTAACTGACAAGGCCCTGTCCACAAAGACAGACATATGGTCCTGGGGGGTGTCCATACTGGAGATATTCGTAGGGGGCATCTCGTGGATGACCGGCAGCATTGCCGATATCGCACTGGATAATTACCTCCAAAACGGTCCCATGGACGATATCATACCCCCTATGCCCACGGAAATCGTAAATCTGCTCAAACGATGTCTCCAAAAGATGCCCGAAGACCGCCCTGCCTCCATGCTTGAGATCGCAGAGGAGTTAAGACGCATATACCGTGATATCACGGGCAAGGCATATCCGCGTACCCAATACCTGGCCGGTCGGGCAACCGCCGATGGTATCAACAACAGGGCGATCTCCCTGCTCGACCTCAAAAAGACCAGTGGGATTGATGCCCTCTGGAAGGAGGCATTGAAGACCGACCCACTGCACTTTGAATCCACATACAATCTGGCTCTGTATGAGTGGAAAAACGGCACGATTACGGAAAGAGATATCATTCGCAGGATAAAGGCGATAACGATCAAGCGTCATATGAACTGGCGGGAGTGTCACATGTTGGGCAACCTGTACATGTTTTCGGGCAACTACTCAAAGGCGGTTGAGGAGCTTTGGAAGGCCGTAGAGTCGGAGCATCCCTCCGCCGCAGAGATAAAGGACCTGGTGCTGGCCCTCTGTGCAGAGGGCAGGGTCTTTACCGCAACGGCCAGTAGTAAAGGCCCCGCTGCCATTACTCTGTGGAAGGATGTGGAGAGACAATGCCGCAGTATTATAGAGGACATCCCCACCGGAGCCGAAAAAACACAGGAGCGTCCCGAAACCGAAAAAACTAAGGAGCGTCCGGCAGCGGTAAAGAACGTAGACCCCCACATAGTATCTGCCTGTACGCTGGCCCTGACCAGACAGGGCAGACAGAAGGAGGCATATGAGTTTTATACCTCATACAGAGATAAATCACCGGGGATGCCTTCCTCTGCAACGGAGGCGTTTCATCGCTATCTGCCAGGTTTTGAGATTCTGCATACCATCGAGGAACACAACGGCATGGTCGCCTCCATTGCAATCACCCCCGATAGCAAGAGGGCAATCTCTGCCGGCAGCGATGACAAGACGGTGCGCGTGTGGGACATCGAAGAAGGCAAGTGCCTGACCACACTGTATGGACACACCGATTGGGTCACATGCGTGTGCGTAAGCTCCGATGGCAGATTTGCAGTATCGGGCAGCAACGACAAGACCCTGCGGCTGTGGGATATCGGCTACAGCGTTGAAAGTACCACGGGCAGGTGCGTGCGGGTTATCAGCGACTCTGCCAGGAATGGCTCCTCAGAGGGCAACGACCCCGCAAAAAGGATAACGGCGGTGGCCGTTACACCCGACAGCAAGTACATCCTGGCCGGATTCAACGACGGGGCCTTGTTGTTGTTTAGCCTGGTCTCCGGATTAAAGCTGAGGCATTACGATGGCCACAGGGGCAGGATTACATCCGTGGCAATTACCCCCGACGGCCTCTATGCCGTAAGCGGCAGCACTGATACGACCGTGTCTCTGTACAACATCGTTACGGGCAAGCTGTTGCGTACCTTCACCGGACATACGGGGGGCGTGACTTCGGTTGCCATAAGCCCTTCAGGGACCCTGCTCCTAACCGGCAGCGAGGACAAGACCATGCGTCTGTACAACCTCGCAACGGCTCAGTGTGCGCATACCTTCAGGGGACACACGGGGGAGGTCTTATGTGTGGCATTCTCTGACCAGCAGAGCCTGGTCGTCTCCGGCAGCAAGGATGAGACCTTATGTCTGTGGGATATAAGAAGCCGCCAGCGGGTATTTTTATTCAAGAAGTTTGAGGGGCCTGCCCTGGCAATCACACCATCGGGCAGACGGGCGGTCTATAGCATCTGGAATGGCATCAGGATCGTGGAGATCGCCAATCACTATCCCCTCTCATATGCCATTGCCATACCGGTTTCGTCAGTGGAGTCAGAGGAGCGCGAGGCGGCCTTCCGGAAAGAAATACAACGCGCAAGGGACCTCATCAGGGCCAACAATATCATGGAAATCCCTGAAATTATTAAAAAGGCGCGTGATATAAAGGGCTATGAAAAAGACAGAGATGCCCTTGAGATAAAGGAACAGTTGGCGGCCTATTTCCCCAAAAAGGAACTGCTTG
>NZ_JABXWD010000118.1 GCF_019173545.1 Candidatus Magnetobacterium casense
CAATGTCGTATTTGAGGTCACCGATGTCAAGAAAATGTTGGAAGATAAGTCCCAGTGGGCAAGCTCATACCAGGAAGACATAGCTGACGATAAAGCACCGGCCCCCGATTCATCCGAGGGAAAACGTGAATTTGCGGTTATCATGTTTACGGACTTACAGGATTCGGTTGGCTATTTTGAGACATACGGAACTATTGATGCGCATAGTTGGATATGTAATCACAACAAGATCATAAGCCCGATAATAGAATCCCATGACGGAAGGGTTGTCAAAAAGATAGGCGATGCGGTTATGGCGTCTTTTAAGACACCGGCAGAGTCCGTCAGGGCCTCAATAGACATCCAGAGACATCCAGCGGTCTATAGCACGCAATAACAAAACCACAGAAGAGGCAGGGCGTCATTACGTGCGTATTGGCATGAATGCCGGAGACGTCCTCCTATCCAAGGATGGCGACTTCTATGGAAAGGTCGTCAATATAGCAAGCAGGGTACAAAACCTCACTCCACCTGGTACTGTGTATATTGCAGAGGGGCTTTACAGGCTCCTGGAAAATGATGTAGAGTTCAGGATTAAACCTCTGGGAGAAATGACAATAAAAGGGATGAAAACAAAACTCAGCGTCTATGAAGTTGACTGCAGCGACAGATAAGTACACGGACAGTAATGGTGGTAGAGAATGGGGTCAAGGGGTCAGCGACCCCCGGCATAAAAGGGGCGAGCCGCCCCCGGCTAAGTTCCCCCGGCATAAAAGGGGGACTTCTTCGTGGCCGGGGTGCCCCACCCCTCCCCTTGCGGGGAGGTCTGAAGGGGGCCAGGTGCGACCTGGAGCGGGAAAGAAGCGGAGCCGCCCCCTCCGTGTCTTCTTGCTTTCCGTATCTTACTATTTTCGATATCCGCTATCGTATGAGCCGTATGAGCCGGCGCCTGCACTGTTGACTGACACTACCCAGTAGTAATAGACCTTGCCGGCGGTGCCTGTGGTGTCGTTGTAACTTGTGGTTGTTATGGCGCTTTTGTTTATCTTTGACCTGGCGCCTGTGGCAGTATCGGCCCTGTAGACGTCATACGAGTCGGCGCGCACTTCAGCCTTCCAACTGACAACCACTTTATCGGGGTATGTGCCATCGGTGGCCTTTATGGCTGTTGGCGCCGGTGGTACCAGGGCTATGGCTGTGAAGTTCACACCTGTGGCGTTCGTGCCGTTTAGTGCTACGGTCTTGCCTGTTGGAGAGATGTAGTAGTTGGTCTTGGTTGGGGTCACGGTATAGTTGCCGTTAGGGAGTCCGGCGAAGGTGAACTTGCCGTTGATGTCCGTGGTTGTTGAGGCGGACTTGGTCCCCTTGAGGGTCACTGTGGCGTCGCGTACACCGCTGGTGCCGCTTGTAATTGCCCCCGACAATGAATATGTAACCGGCGTGGGCGTAGGAGTCGGTGTTGGTGTAGGAGTCGGTGTTGGTGTAGGTGTCGGCGTAGGTGTAGTTGTTGGCGTGGGCGTAGGAGTGGGCGTAGGAGTACCGGACGACTTTGAGAACGCCTTTACGCAAACGTTTGTATTTACGTATTTGGACGCTATATCTGTCCACGCACTGCCGTTACTGCTTATATAGCTCTCACCGGCTTTGGCCGTGGCCTTACTGCTGTAGTTGCTGAAAGGCATCTCTACCGGTATCGGGTATTTGTACCCGGGTGTTGTCAGCTTTATGACCACGGAAAACTTTTGTCCGCTATTGAGTGCAACGGCCTGTGTCAGGTTTATCGTGTGATATCCGGCATATGCGATGCTGCCCGTTTGAGTCGTCACCAGGGTGCCTGATGCCGGGCCGGAGACGGCGTCCTTGTAGATATATATTTCGTAGGAGGAATTAGACGCCATTGTATAAAATGCTACCGCTGCAACCTGCTCACTGCCGGCGGCGGTGAATATGTTTGCAAACCAGCCGGTCTGACTGCCATAGCCAAAGCTGGTCGTAAGCCCCAGTGGGTCATACTGATAGATGCGGTCATAGTTGGAGGTCGATTCGGCATTGTTAAAAACGAAGTTCGACCTTCCTACCTTGCTGTCATAGTAGGAAATATAGAAGTAGCCGCTTTCACCCCAACCGGTTCCCCAACTGTTTTTGACAATAAATGCACCGTTGTCAGGGGGAACTGTGGAGAACTTTGATTTGTCATAATTATCATCCCAGCCCACAATGACAACAGCGTGGTTTGACGAAGACGTGCCATTGTAGTAGTAGGTGTATTTGCTTGCGTTATAGTACGAATTGTTGTGGTAATATGCGGTGTACATGGCGCCGTAGTTGATGACGGCCTGTTTGATGTTGTCGTTATCGGATGAGCTGCTCCTACCCGGTACGATCAAGACCTCCTGGGTGTGTTTTCTGGCGTTGAGGTCGGCGGGCGATGTGTTTGCCGATGCGTTGTATGGGTCCTCGGACTCATTGACGGCTCCACTCCAGCGTGCAAGATAGGCCGTTGAGATAAGGGCGTTGCCGCCGCTGCATATGCCCCAGTCAAAGCCGTGTGTGTCCTTGAGGTGGTTTTCGGAGAAGTCGTTTGATTCTGCCGACATCAGGGTGCTCTCCAGCGACCCGTAGGAGGCAAAGGCCCAGCATGAGCCGCAGTTGCCCTGATTCTTGACGGCTGTGAGCTTTCCCTTCGTGCGCAGATCGTATGACGAGGGCAAGACGCCTCTGTGGTCCATGTCATGCACGCCCTGTCCGGTCAGATGTGACAAGTCTACTGGCGCGGGGATGTAGCCGGTTGCATTGCCGGTCGTTTTTAGTTGCATCTCCATCTGCCCGATTGTAATGTCCTCGTTAAATTCGGGATTGAGTGGTGCTGGTTGCAGTTGTGCCTCCTCTGCCGCCGTTGCCAACCCATGACCAAATGCCGTCAACAGCATAAGTGCCATAATCAGTACAAATAACCCTCCGCTTACCCATGACCTGAAATAGTTTACCCTTCTGTTTGCTTCCATTGTTGTGTGACCTCCATATCTTAAACTTTTTATTAGTAACTCATACGAATTACCTTAGTTATGATTTTATTGTACAAGAGGAGTTTGGGGCTTGTCTGTCACCACGGTGACATTTTTTGTAATAGTTCAGCTATACATATTGAAATGTTGTGTATAATCAACCCAATGTCAACAAGGTAAGAAGGGGTCAAGGGGGCTGGCCCCCTTGCAGGGGGTTCTGAAGGGGGCCAGGTGCGACCTGGAGCGCCAAGAAGCGGAGCCGCCCCTTTCTTTCCTTCTTCTTAGGGGGGTGAACTATTACCATTTTTTGAAATTCTCTACCGACGCATCTGAAATGGCAGGAAAAATTCACGAATGAAATAGCCTTGTGTTTTTTATAATGTGTATGATATACTGTTTACACTTGTGTAGTTCCGTGCACAAGAATTTAGAAAGCAACTGGAGTTGATGATGTTGAAACTAAAGAAATTTATACGTCACTTGTTTACTCCAATTACAATACTGATAATACCCCACAGTAATGAGCAAACATACAGGATGAAACTCCCCTCCGTTGGTATTGTCATGCTGGTAGCCATGTGGGTTGCCTTTACAGGGTATATGGTTTCGGTTGGGGTGACCACTAAGGAGTACAACGAAATCAAGGGCAGGGCGGATTTCTATTACCGTCAGTTCACAGAACTGCACGGCACCATCGATTCACTGAAGAAAGCAGAGACACAGTTTAAAAAACTCTTTGCCTTCCAGACCAAGGAAGATGTCTTTAAAAATCTCGAAACGGATGACTCCGGCTCCATAGACATGCAAATGCTGAAAAAGCAGATAGAGCAGTCCGTCAAGGGAGTTGACGAAATCAAGGAATATCTCAAAAAACAACAAAATGTCTATAACGCTACCCCGCATGGTTCTCCGGTTGGTTCATCGCGTATCAGTTCACAGTTTGGTTGGCGCATACATCCACAGACAGGCAGGAGCGAGTTTCACTCCGGCCTGGATATGGCCGCCTCGCCGGGTATGGCAGTGCGGGCTACGGCTGACGGCATCGTGAGTTTTGCCGAATGGTCGGGGGGCAGTGGCAAACTGGTTGTCATTGAGCATGGCTTTGGCTATACCACGTGCTATGCCCATAACAAGGAAATTGTGGTGAAGGTTGGTCAGCGGGTCAGACGTGGGGATGTGGTAAGCTATGTGGGTTCTACGGGTAACTCCACTGGCCCGCATGTGCATTATGAAGTGTGGAAAAATAACACCCCCGTTGACCCTACGGTATTCCTGGCAAAAGAGGGCGAAGATAAACAATAGTGTAGAATCTTGAGGGGATGATGTTTGGTAAAAAACACGACAGAATAGAAACCCTTATTGGTGTAAGTACCCAGATCAAGGGGACAATAGAGCTAAAGGGGACATTGCGTCTCGATGGCGGCTTTGAGGGTAATGTCAAGGCCGATTGGGTCGTGGTTGGAGAGAAGGGACATCTCAAGGGTGATATATACGCAAACGGCGTCGTGGTTGGCGGCCTGGTTGAGGGCAATATCCATGCACGGCAATACATAGAGATTATGACAAAGGGCAAGGTCTTTGGCGATGTCTACACCTCGAAGTTTGCCATACTTGAGGGTGGGCTGTTTGAGGGACATTCAAAGATGCAGAATAACGAAGTAGAAGGTGAGATATCCGTATCCTTCAAGAAAGAGATAGAGTGAGCGGTAGTGGCAGAAGCTGATAACAAGATAAACGGGTTGATCGGTTCTGGTGTGAGCATCGAGGGGAAATTGTCCTTTGACGGTGTGCTGAGGATAGATGGCATGTTTGAAGGTGAGATCAATGCCACCGGCACGCTCGTTGTCGGAGAGGAGGGTGTACTGAAGTCAACGATCAAGGTTGATACTGCCATCATTTCGGGAGAGGTCAGGGGCATGATTGAGGCCATCAGAAAGGTTGAACTGCATTCAAGGGCCAGGATGTATGGCGAAATAAGAACCCCCGTGATTGTGCTCTACTCCGGTGCCCTGTTTGTTGGCGAGTGCCTCATGGCAAGTAAGAGAGATACGTCAGGTCTGAGCAATGAAGAACTAACACAACTGCCTGTAGCATAAAAACGTAGAAATCTGTCGCAACTTATAGCAACGCATACATGGTGCTATCGATATGAAAAAAAGAGAAACTATAACAGTTATATATTTCAGGGACAAGAGCGGTAAGGCCAGGACGTTCAAGATGGCCAGAGCGGTGTTTGTCTCTCTGGTTACTGTTGTGCTTGTGCTGCCTCTAGTCTCTGCATACCTTGTGCTAAGGTATGGTGTGCATGGTGTGCTCAACGCTGAATCGCCTTCAAAACTGGCTGCCCTGGAAAGAGAAAACGCATCACTGAAACAGTCCCTGAAGTCGCTGGAGACCAAGAGGCTGAATTTTATAACCCAAGCTGCACAAAAACCGGAACCTGGTACCCCAAAACAGGATGATTTTACCTCCAGGACTATCAACACAGGACAGGTCGATGCCGATGCCCTCGAAATAACTAACCTGGAGGAAAAGCATCTGATAATCATATCATTTGATATCATCAAGTCCCGTATAGCTGATACCAAGGTTACAGGGTATGTGTTTATTGTGTACAAGTCGGCTGATAAATACTATGGACTACCACAGTCAGCAGAGATAATAAATGGCATACCGGCTAAGTATACTGCCGGTGAGGGCTTTGATATCAAAAACAAGAAACACTTTACCAAAACACTCAGCAACATCACGCTCGATAAACTGCAACTGCTCTATCTCCTGATCTACGACGACAAGGGAACTGTTATCTTGAAGAAAAACGTTGACCTGAGATCATGACTCTGGTATACAAGCAATTAACATTTCTGCTTGCAATCATATCGATCATCTTCCTGACACACTCCGAGGCCCTGTCCAGAACCGACCACGTGGTCTACTTCGAGGGCACAGACTATGAGCTTCACGTCTACAAGATTTCCGGTAAGGAATCGGGTAAGACGCTTATGATAATAGGCGGAATCCAGGGGGATGAGCCGGGGGGGTATATGACGGCCGACCTCTACGCCGACGTGACCCTCAAAAAGGGCAACCTGATAGTCGTACCACGGGCCAACTTCCTCTCCATCATGAAGCGCAAGAGGGCCATAAACAGCGACATGAACAGGCGATTTGACTATATCAACTCAAAGGAGTACTACGAAGACAAGGTGGTCGAGATACTCAAGGACCTCATAAAACAAAGCGACTTCCTGCTTAACCTCCACGAGGGTTCGGGCTTTTACTCGGAGCGCTACGAAAGTGACCTCGTAAACCCTAAGAGGTTCGGCCAGTCTGTCATCGCCGACACGGACGTCTTTAACACAAAGGATGGCAGGGTGTTGAACCTGGCCTATATCGCCAAGGACGTGATTAAACGGGTTAATCCTCGAATCAAGGATAAAAATCACCTCTTCAGATTCAACAACCACAGGACCTTTGACAAAAACACCATACACTCTGAGCAACGTAAATCGGCAACGTTCTATGCCCTGTCAACGCACAACATACCGGCCTTTGGTATTGAGGCATCCAAGGAGATAAAAGACCTCGAAAAGAAAATGAGATACCAGAGCATGGTCATAAATGCCTTTATGGAGAGGTTTGACATCGTACAGGAGAATCCCGGCATTGATCTTGAAACCCCACGTCTTTCCTACCTCGTGGTATCGCTAAATGGCAGGGAGTATCTGCTCCATAACACACACGAGTTTAGAGTCAAGGCCGGTGACAGGGTCAGGATCACCGCAATAGAGGCAAACTATAAGCGGGGGCTTACCGTAGACGTCATAGGGGTTGGCGGTTCTAACGACCTCAACAGGGAGTTTGTTGTAGATTCTGCACTTAAGGCCGTTGTCATGAAGGATGGCTATAAGTGCGGTGAGGTGGGGTTTACGTTAACGGCTGAGGGGAGTATTGCCAAAAACGAGCAAGCCCCTTCGTTTAAGTACCTCATCGTGGCATCAAACGGCGTCAGGCATGTGCTGAAAAACTCCGAACACTTCAAGGCCGTCAGGGGGGATGTCATCAGACTGACCGACGTTGTCACGGACGGCTACAGGGCGGAGGAGTTGAGCATCAAGCTCGTTGATCCCACCGGAGATGCCCCCACCAAGACTGGCACCAAAAACAGGGAGTTCGCCATCGACACCCTCATGGTAAAGCACTCACACGGTAAACCATCCGCCCCCTGCACCATAGAAGTCAGCTCGGGCAAGGACGTTATTGCCACCGTATACATCGACATCGAGGAACCCAGAATGGACTATCTGGTACTGCGGCAGAACAAGGGCGTAAAGCGTTGGTACACGGACGGAGAACTGATACGCCTCAGCGCCGCTGACGTCCTGGAGATCGTTGATGTAAAGACAAACGTCAGTGGCAATGCCGGAGTAAAACTCAACCTCCAGGGGGATACAAAAAAACCCGGAAAAACACTTTTGCCAGGCAATACCATAAAAGCCGCCGATTTCTCACGTAAAGACGGAGACCGTTACCACATTGTGATCACACGAGAGGGCATCGTGTTGGGTAAGGCCGCCGTACAGGTGGTACAATCCCTGGCATCGAAGGAGAGACGTCCGTAACGGGTTCTCTTATCATTTCACGAGAGGTCAAGACTCTCATCCGCCACCTCAAAAGGGCGATATACGCAGGATTGCGGTATCGATGCCCCCTGTGTGAGAGCAATCTCAGGGCAATGAAGCCGTTGCCGGGTTATTTTCCCTCCGAGGTTGAGGTCCGTGGACGGCGGTACGGGCTGGACGACTTTGAGACCCTCAATGCCGACAACTACCTGTGTCCGGTCTGTGGCGCCTCCGACAGGGAGAGACTGATTGCACTCTATATCAGGGAGATGACCCGTGGTCTGAAAGGAAAAGCCGCCCTGCTGCACTTTGCCCCGGAGATGGCCCTGGCCATGTATCTCAAGGACACGGGGGTTTTCTCTTATCGCAGTTGCGACCTCTCCATGGCCGATGTTGATGACAGTATGGACATAACCAACATGCCAGGCTACGGTGATGGCACCATCGACTGCTTTATCTGTAGCCATGTCCTTGAGCACGTGCATGATGACAGAAAGGCGTTGAGTGAACTATACAGGATACTAGCACCAGGTGGTTGGGGGATTGTCCTGGCCCCCGTGCTTTTAGGGATCGCTGATACCTGCGAGGCCCCCTCCATTACCTCAGCGCAGGACAGGGAGCGGTATTTTGGCCAGGCCGACCACGTGCGGCTCTATGCAAAGGGGGACTACATGGCCAGGCTGTCTGAGGCGGGATTTTCCGTCAGTTGCCTTGGCGTTGACCACTTTGGTGCCGATACCTTCAGGCAGGCTGCCATCACCGCCAGGAGTGTTCTCTATGTCGTTGAAAAGCGGCGCGTTGTATGTACCCCCCCCCATCTCAACGTCACAAAGACATACCTGCCCGATTTGCAGAAGTACCAGGCCTATATCCGGGAGGTGTTCTGTGGCGGATGGCTGACCAACTACAACCGGTTTGTCCGGGAACTCGAGGCCAGACTCACCGATTATCTTGGCGTCAAGCACGTGATAGTTGTGGCAAACGGCACCCTGGCCCTTCAGGTGGCCTACAGGGCGCTGGGTCTCAGTGGTGAAGTCGTAACGACGCCCTTCACCTTTGTTGCCACCTCCAGCGCCCTTGTGTGGGAGGGGCTGACCCCGGTCTTTGCCGACATCGACCCCGATACCCTGAACCTGGATGCGGCGCAGATCGAGGCAAGCATCACCGATAAGACCTCCGCTATCGTGGCCGTGCATGTCTTTGGCAACCCCTGTGCCATAGGGGAGATTGAACGGATCGCCCAACGGCACTCACTCAAGGTCATCTACGATGCCTCACACGCCTTTGGGGTGGACTATAACGGCAGGGGCATTGCCGGCTATGGGGATGTCTCCACGTTGAGCTTTCATGCCACCAAGATATTTCACACCGCCGAGGGTGGCGCCGTGGTCACCAATGACGACGACATTGCGGCCAGGGTCAGGCGGATGATAAACTTCGGGATCACGGGACCCGAGACCATAGAAGACCTGGGCATCAATGCCAAGATGAGTGAACTTCACGCAACCCTCGGCTTGTGCATCCTCGACGACATACAAAAGATAACCGCTGCCAGGGGCAAGGTCTTTGACAGGTACGAAAGGTCTCTGTGTGCAACGCTCCGGCGGCAGAGGCATGAGTCCCTGGCAAGCAGGAACTACGGATATTACCCCGTGATATTGCAGAGCGAAGGGCTGCTCCTGGAGGTGAAAGAGTCATTGAACGGCCTGGGCATTTATCCGCGGAGGTATTTTTTTCCCTCTCTGAATACCGTCCCCTATCTTGGCCACGGTCAGCGTGTCCCGTTGTCGGAGGACATTGCCAGGCGTATCCTCTGTCTGCCTATCTACTGCGATCTGCCCGAGGATGTGCAGGATACCATAATAGACACGGTCAACACGGCCCTGAGATAGGAGACAACAAAATCGGTATACTGAAATGACTCAGTTTTTTTCAGGCATGATAATTGAGTGTGA
>NZ_JABXWD010000119.1 GCF_019173545.1 Candidatus Magnetobacterium casense
AAGGGGACCAGTCCCCTTGACCCCGTAAAAATGCCACGTATTTTGTATTTAATCCAATCTAAATCTACTATAAAGTCCGAAATTAACTGCAATTATATAGTATAATCTTAGTTTATATGACAGAATAAATTAACCGTGGACTGACTATTGACAATATATTATTATTCTGTTATCATTTAGGTATAATGTTTGTTTTAATTATGAAAAGTGCAGAAATATTTAACATATTTGCAATAACCCTTGGGAGGTAGTTATGGATGATATCCAGTTATTTTTTAAGTACCTTAAGGAGAGCATGGAAGAGCATTCTGAGATTTTAGAGAGAGGTGAAGCCTTTGGTCCTCATAATTTAAAGGGTGGGCGATTTGTAAAAGAAGTTTTCCCCAGTATTGCAATGACATTACTAAACAAGTATCCATTTAAGATAAGTGAGCTTAAAAATGGTATTGACGCAGAGTACACAAATTATATGCCTAAAGGGTATGATGTTGGTCATCGACAAAGAGTTGACTATGTATTTTATGAAAATGAAGAAAAAAGAACAGAGAAAAACCCCATGTATTTTTTTGAAATAGAGTCACTAGACAGAGCTCAACTTTATCTATTCAGAGATTTGACGGAGGGCATATCCGCGAATAAATTGTGGTATTATTATGGAATAATAGTAAACAATTATGTATTTAAAAAAGATATTCCTAAATATTTTATCTGGCTTTTAATTCTTCCTGATAAAAGAGTAAGCTCATACCAAATATGGGATTCTGCAAAGTGGCGTAAAAATGATCAGACATTTTACTTCTTTTATAAAAGTTTAAATGAATTAGTGTATGAAAACCCCTATAAGTTTTATGACCATTTAATAAAAACATCCGCACGACTGTTTATTAACGAAAAACACTATATTCAAAAAAACGAAGACAGAGCATTAATAGAATTTCAAGATACGTGTGAACTTGTATTTATAACGTGTACAGGTGATAGACTAATACTATCAAGAGGGAAAAAAAATTTTGAAAACGATCAGATTGTGAATATAGCGTGGAGAGAATAAGTAGGACAGAGGTTTTTATATATAAACTTTAGGATTGAGCGCTATGTGGTCAAGGGGACTTCTTCGTGGCCAGGACAGGCACCTTGTCCCTCCATTGCAGGGTGTTCTGAATTGGGGTCAGGAGCGTCTTGGAGCGCTAAAGAGGGCGGAGCCGCTCTCAGATGTTGTAAGAAAGGGAGATTTTATCCATCATGTTACTGGACAGACCACTGAGCATTGAGACCTTATTGGACAATGAAGCACAGAGGAGACTTATAACCCCAACCCTCTCCCTGCTAGCCGACATAGCCTTATCCCATACGGGCGGGGTTCGTCTGCTGGTAAAGGGTGACTGGGGAAGCGGCAAGACTACCTGCCTGCGTGTGCTGGAGAGCTTTTACAGGGATTACTGTGCCTATCCCGTGGTGTTTACGGACAGGTGGCAGGAGGCAACCCCCCTGGCAGATATATTCCTAAAGCTGGGAGAATTGCAGGGGCTCAATCCACTTACGAAAACCAAACTCAGGCAGATATTGAGGCCAATGCTCACCCACAGCGTGTTGCTGTCGGAGACCTTCCTGACTGCCCTGATCTCACCCAACAACCACACGGCTGAGGATGCCATCAGGGTGGTTGAAGACCAGGTTGAACGGTTCACAACGGAAGGCAGAAAGATCACGGGGATATTAAGAGGCATTATCTCGGAGGTCAGGGCAGACTACGAGGCAAGCAAGACCCTCAGTGTTTACAAGAAGTGGCTGCAATACCTCCTGGACTTGCCCGTGGTGGAAAAACAAAAGAGACTGCTTGTCCTTATCCTGGACAACATTGATGGCAGCAGGTATGTTGATGTCATAGAGGCAATCAACACGCACTTTAACGCCGACGGGGTGTTGGTGGTGGCCGCCGTCAACGATGCAGAATTAGGCCCGACGGGTGTCATGTCGCTTGAGAGGGGGTTTCAGTTGAGCGTGGAGCTTCCACGCACCACCCTGAGCGACCTTCATCTGACCGGTATAAGGGCCCGCGTTACCCCCAAACAATTGGAGCACATACGGGCCGTCTTGTCGTCCTTAGACCCCTTGCCCCACAGAAAATGGATCAGGTTGCTTGACAGGCTGGAGCAGGAGGTCACATCAGGGATGGGTAAGGAGCAGAAAGCGTTTGAGCAGGTGTTTTTTGTCTCAGCGGTGAAGGAGTTGTTTCCGAGACTTGAGGTGTTTTCGCGACAGTTTCCGGGTCTGCTGGATGCTCTCTATGCCGCTGCCACGGACTCGCCTGCTTACCCCGCACTTGTCAGGGCCATCGAAATAGCACAAAGCGACACCACGTACTTCCAGTTCCCTGCCGAGGCATTCAAACGACTAAAGGCATGAAGGAAAAAAAGTGGTATAGTTAAAAACTTCAGTGATAGACATTTTACAAATCTGGATATTCGTCAGTTAAATATTGAACAGTTGCAACGTTTAATATACAAACTGACGCATATTGCTGATAAATAAGGGAGGACTACATATTGAAAATGACAATGATATACTGGAAGGATGCTAATTTTTGGTTAGGAAAACTCCTTGAACATCCTGAAATCATGACACAGGGTGAAACACTGGAAGAATTGGAAGAAAACATCAAAGATGCGTATTTATTGATGGTAATGGACGATGTGCCTGATGGATATCAGAAAAAAGAAGTTTCTATATGAAGCGCAAGGAGCTTATCAGGTACCTTATAGGTAATGGCTGTCATTTGCATCGGCATGGCTTAAGACATGATATATACTTAAATCCTAAGAATAACAAGAAACAGCCGGTTCCAAGACATAATGAAATTGAAGATACTCTGATAAAACACATAAAAAAATTCTTGGACATAGAGTGATAAGGCACTATAGCAGATTTAGAGTATCCTCTTTATATTTCATGGTAGCTATAACATTAAGGCAAGAAAGAAGGAGGGCGGCTCTGCCCCCTCCTCAGACCTCCCCTGCAAGGGGGCCAGCCCCCTTGACCCTTCTTGTAGCGTCTTGCCCTGTTTTTTTTAAGAAAATACGATTTAGATTTGATTTGAAAGCAAAATTATGTAGCTTTTTCATAGCAAATCAAGAGGACTTCTTTATGCGTGCGGTTGATGCTACTAGCTACCCCTGCCATGACAACATCGTATCTTACATCTCCCCCTTTTTTTTTAGGTGGTGTAGTTTTACTTATCTTATTGTTTCGTGTATAATATCTAAACGACAATGATAAAGCTAACGATAAATGACATAGAGGTATCGGTTGAGACGCCTGTAACGATACTGGAGGCCGCCCGTAGCGTAGGTATAAAGATACCGACGCTGTGTCACTTCAAGGGCCTGGAACCCTACGGCGGATGTCGCATGTGCCTTGTGGAGATCGAGCGGCTCAATCGCTTTCAGACCTCATGCACCGTCCATGTAACCGACGGCATGGTGGTCAGAACGGAGACGGAGGCCATACGTGCAACCAGACGTGCAATGCTCGAGTTCCTGCTCATCAACCACCCACTGGACTGCGCCGTGTGCGACAAGGCCGGTGAGTGTGTCCTTCAGGAGCTGGTCGTGCAGTACGGGGCCGCCCAAGGGAGATTCGCCGAGGGCAAGCGCACACATCCGGAGAACTTTAACGACCCCTTCATCGTCAGAAACATGGAACGCTGCATCCTGTGTTCCAGGTGCGTGCGGATGTGCAATGACGTCCAGGGGGCATATGCAATAGCGATCACGGGCAGGGGCAGCAAGTCCTTTGTGGAACCGTTTTCGGGGGGCCGCTACAACTGCGAGTACTGCGGCAACTGCCTGACGGTTTGTCCCGTCGGTGCGATCACGTCAAGGCCACATCGACACAGCTATCGCCCCTGGTACGTCGAGGGCGAGGTAAAGACGGTGTGCGGATTCTGCGGCGTTGGATGCAACATGGTGCTACAACTGCGTGGCGGATCGATCATGAGAACCATGCCCAACCTCACGGGTGGTCTCAACAGAGGACTCCTGTGCGTCAGAGGGCGATTCGGTTACGACTACGTTGACAGTGACGAGCGCCTCAATACACCGCTCATCCGAAAGAATGGCCAACTGGTGCCGGTTACCTGGCAGGAGGCCATCTCCTATGTTGCCCAAAGATTCAAGGACGTCAAAAAAGACCACGGCAGCAAAGCCATCGCAGCCATTGCCTCGCCACGCTGCACAAACGAAGACAACTATATGCTCCAGAAGTTCATGCGCTTTATCCTGGGCACCAACAATATAGATTCAACGGCACGGTTTTATTATTCCCCGGTGCAGACCTACCTGGAAAGTATGCTGGGCGTCGGTATAACGGCCAACCTGTTGCACGGTATCGAACGTTCCAATGGCGTACTGGTCATCGGAGGGGACCCCACGGCGGTCAATCCCATAATGGGAGTGCAGGTGAGACTGGCCTGGAGACACGGGGCCAAGGTCGTCGTAGTTGGCTCCCCCGGCGGACTGAAGATGTTTACGGACTACGAGGTCATCCCCTCCCTGTATGCCGAGGAGGTTGTACTGTGCTCCGTCGTCGGCAAGGTCGCAAAACGCAAGGGATTACGAGGCGAAAGCTATCTCATTGAAGATAAGATAAATGCCCTCAGACTGCCATCGGCAAAGGACCTCCAAACTGCCGGACTGACGGAGGACGTCATAGACCGTGTGGTCGATGACCTGTGTGCAATGAAGACCCCTGTTATTATCTTGGGGCAGGATATCTGTCAGGGCGAAAGGGTATCCAAAAAGGTGTTTCTGGTTGGGGCTATAACGTATCTGCTAAACGGCAGGATATTTCTGATGTCTGACCGTCCCAATTACCAAGGCGTAGTTGACATGGGTTGTGTGCCGGATATGCTACCCGGGGGCAGACCCGTTGAGTTGGGCGCCATCGAGCGCAAGATAAAGGATACCATTGGCGGCGCAATCCCCGAAGAAAAAGGACTCAACGCCTTTGAGATCATAGAACACGGACAAAGCGGCGCCCTCAAGGCACTCTACATAATGGGCGAAAATCCGGCGTTCAACTTCCCCGACAAACAAAAGACGCAAGAGGCAATAAACAACATAGATTTTGTAGTGGTTCAGGATATATTTATGACGGAAACGGCCAAACTGGCCGATGTCGTCCTGCCCGCTGCGGCGTGGTCTGAAAAGGACGGCACCTACACTAATCTCGAACGCAGGATTCAACGCCTGAAAAAGGGCAAGACGGTCTCTGCCGGCAAACCCGACTGGCGGATCGTCGCCGACGTAGCCAGGGCGCTTGGCATGAAGGAAAACTATACGGATGTGCGTGGTCTCTGGGCGGAGATAACACAGGTATCACCGCTGCACTTTGGCCTGACCTATGAAGAACTCAACACCGGGCAGACCATCTGGCCATACAACGGCAAGTCCCTCAGAACGGGTGAGATAGACTTTGACGTCGAGGGCATAGACGACCTGCCGATACCGGAGTACTGCCACAGCGAATTTCCAGGGATGCACCTCCTGCCCGAAAGACATATCTATCACAGTGGCACGATAACAACAAAGTCCAAGGCCATCCTGGGCATATATCCGGAGCCATACGTGCTCATAAACCACAAACACGCCCAGCTCTACGCCACTGATGCTACACGCCCCCTCACTGATGGCGACAGGGTCACGGTGTACACGACCGAAGGCGAGGTGGAAACCGTTGTCAAGCTCGATAAGGACGTCCCGGACTGTGTCGTGTTGATGTCCAACACGTTTGAAAAGGCAGGCAGCCTGGGGCTGTTAAACTATCACATTGATCCGGTGCTGGGCTGCCTCTGTCTGGATGCAACCGCAGTGCGGATAGAACGGGTATAGCTAAATGGATGCAGGATTGACGAAGAATTTAATATGGGATATTGGGGTTATCGTCTTTAAGATAGCCGTGGTGCTTGCCGCCGTGATGGGACATGTGGCGTATGCTACGTACTTTGAGCGGAAGATCATCGCCCGGATGCAGATGCGTCTGGGACCAATGATCGTAGGCCCCTATGGGATACTACAGCCAATTGCCGACGGAATAAAATCCTTCTTCAAAGAGGACATCATACCGACCAATGCGGATAAACCGATATTTTTCATGGCACCCGTCTTTGGACTGATGGCGGCGCTGACAACGTTGGCCGTGATCCCGTTTTATGACGGCTTTGTCATCAGCAATATAAACATCAGCCTGCTTTTTATCTTTGCGATGTCCTCGCTGGGGACATACGGGATAATCCTTGCCGGTTGGGCGTCCAACTCCAAGTACCCGTTCCTGGGTGCGTTGAGGTCCTCGGCACAGGTGATCAGCTATGAGGTCTCCCTCGGCCTGAGCCTCGTGGGAGTGATGCTCATGGCCGGCTCGCTCAATCTCACCGAAATAGTCCACGCACAACAACGATACCCCGGAGGATTGTACATCGTACCTCAAATTATCGGATTCTTTGTCTTCGTAATCTCCGCCATCGCCGAAACCAACCGAACACCGTTTGACCTGCCGGAGGCCGAAACCGAACTCGTAGGCGGCTTCTTTACCGAATACAGCGGGATGCGATTTGCACTGTTCTTCATGGCCGAGTACACGGGGATGATCATTATGTCTTCGCTGGCCGTGTTGTGTTTCCTTGGCGGATGGACGTTGCCGGCATTTGTCTTGAAACTGCTGCCGTTTCTTGGAATGGTACCGGGGGTCGTGTGGTTTTTGCTCAAGCTGTATGCGTGCATATTCTTCTACTACTGGATACGGGCAACCATCCCCAGGTACAGATATGACCAGTTGATGGCCATCGGGTGGAAGTTGTTGATCCCCCTGGCGCTGGTCAATATTATCATAACCGCATTAATGAAGCTCTGGCTCACAAATGGCCGGCTCTGAATACATCAGGAGTGCAAGGTGAATACAACAGACGAACAAGGCGATAAATACGTAAAGGTAGTTACCAGGGTAGAGCCGGACTTTTTATCAAGGTTCATCAAGACGGTGTTTTTTACGGAGATACTCCAGGGGATGAAGCTGACCCTTACGACGGCATTTAAGAAGCCCGTGACACAACAGTATCCCAAGGAAAAACGCCAGGCACGGG
The DNA here is from genome assembly GCF_019173545.1 of Candidatus Magnetobacterium casense. Lineage (GTDB taxonomy): Bacteria > Nitrospirota > Thermodesulfovibrionia > Thermodesulfovibrionales > Magnetobacteriaceae > Magnetobacterium > Magnetobacterium cryptolimnobacter. The sequence goes on from NZ_JABXWD010000119.1 coordinate 7,136, forward strand.
CAGGATTTCGCGGTATGCACGCCCTCGTGCGAGACCCCGCCACGGGTAAGGCCAAGTGTGTTGGTTGTGGCCTGTGTGCGGCAGTGTGTCCCTCCAGGTGCATCAACATCTACACGTCTGAGGGCCCCAACCACGAAAAAGTCGTAGACCGCTACGAACTCGATATCCTGAGATGTCTGTACTGTTCCCTGTGCGTGGAGGCATGTCCCTTTGGAGCCGTCGTGATGACGGAACACTATGAGTATTCCGATTATTCAAAGGAGTCGTTCTTTCTGACCATACCGACCTTGCTCGACAACTGGGACAAGTACATGGAAGGCGCTAAGGGAACCTTCTACCTCGACAACTGCTGGCGTCCAAAGACCATAGACTTTGCCACACCACAAGAACAGGCCGTCTTCAGACCCAAGGGGGCAAGTGAACCGACTCCCTCTGCCGCACCACCCGAAGTATCGACACCATCCCTGCCTCCGGCCAATACGGTTGACGAACCGTCTGCCAGTGGATCGCAGGACAAGGGGGCATAGATGATCCAAAAGGCATTCTTTCTCTATCTTGCTTCCGTGTGTGTGCTGGTGTCTGTGTTGACTGTGACACGCAGGAATGTCATGCACGCCGTGTTGTTTATGCTGCTGTTGTTTTTCCACGTGGCTGGTCTGTATTTGTTTTTGAATGCGGAGTTCCTGGCCGCCATACAGATTATCATCTATGCCGGGGCAATCATGGTGTTGTTTTTGTTTGTCGTGATGCTGTTAAATCTCAGAGAGGACGAAAAGAGTTCTCAGTACATCAGACAGTGGCCGGTGGGGTTGGTTGCCGCACTGGGTACGATGTTTGTGTTTGTAATGGCAACGTTTTCTCTCAGAACCGGAGAACACGGGGTCTGGAGCATCGACAGAATTCGGGCATTGACTCACACATCAGCGATGGGACGCGTCATGTTTACTCAGTATCTGTTGCCCTTTGAGATAGCCTCCGTGATACTGTTGGTCGCCATAGTGGGGGCCATCGTGCTGGCTAAGAAGAGACTCAAAAGTTGAGAGAACAGTACCCCATATAGCCCTCGCTTGTTTGCCTGGTCAACGACAGTCTGTAAAGTACGATGCCGGCAAGTATTGGGATTATCTATTACCTCTACAACGACACTTGCTGTCTAAACGGTTGATTTCTACGGTAATTTCAAGTAACGTCAAAACATGCAAACGGTTGATTTTGCACGGTTCGATTTCTAAACTGTCGTTGTAGGGGTATAGGGTGTGCGGAATGTCAGCTAAATAAATTGGTTGGCAGATAGTATTTATTTTACAGTTTTCATTTGAGTTTTGTCACCAAATAAAATCAAATTAATAATAGGGATATTACTTGTGATGTTCGATATCGCAAGTGTTATGGCAGATACAAATATAAAAGCTATGGCAAAATACGTATAACCATTTCCAAACCATTTTTGTGAAATAAATTGATTATAAACCGGTTGCCATATAAAATCAATTACAAAAAAATGTAACAGATATATTGGCATACCTAGTTTAGCTACCCACAGGATAAATTGATCTGAATATTTATTTTTAAAATGGCTTATCATTAAAATTAATGTAATAACTAACATAATATAGATATATCTAAATGCCATAGTATGCGATGTATATTTATAGGAAATTACTAACAGGAGTAGTAATAAAACGAGATGATAAACATTAAATTTAATCCTATTTATATTGACAAACACAACTATAATAAAACTAAGATTAAACCAAAACAAACGACCCTCTAAATGCCAATCAAATGGAAATTGTTTAAAGAAATTAACTAAAACAGGTGTTTTTATAAAGTATAATCCTATCCAAAATAATAATATAAATGCAATATATCTATACACATTAGTTTTGAAATAAATACTCGATATTTTGAAGACAACATAAGAAAAAATCTTGGCAAATAACATAGCACACAAAAACCACGAGCCACCTATGCAAAGAAATATTGTATTGTAACGATGTCCACCAGTCAAGATATGAAGATTAAATAAGCGGATACAAATATAGAAAGAGATTGTATATAATAGATTTATCGTAACAAAAGGTAGAGCAAAACGGAGACCTTGTTTTATAAAAAACTCTTTAGGATATAATAAATAATAGTCAATTTTTAAAAAAAATACTATTCCAGCAATTACAAAAAATAAATTCATATGAAACATATAAATGAAATCGGATATTACTTGCGCCCATTGTAACTTAATTACATGGTTAGGTCCAACTCTTAATATATGTCCTAATATTACTAACACTATTCCATAGGACTTGGGCATAAATAACTTACTCATTTCAACTTTATTCGGAGCGGTAAATAAAATAGTTCCATTCTCCATGGAATTCCGCTCGTTTAAGATTTATTGCTTCCAGT
>NZ_JABXWD010000012.1 GCF_019173545.1 Candidatus Magnetobacterium casense
TATGCCATAAATAAAATGTAGGCACGAATTTTTTGCTGCCCTTTTTGCGTATTACCAATATATTCAACCTTCTACAGCACTATTTTACCTTGTAAGTTCTGGAACTTCCTTTGCATATGCTATCAGCCATCCATCTGCAACATTTGCAAAATCTGCTTTTGCCGCTTGAGTAAATTGTGACTGTGCCTGCACCCATGTAAACACTTGATTGAACCATCTCATAATTTCTGGAGTATTTGTTGATACAAAGCATGTCTTGGGCATAACTCCGCTTACCCATGTAGTCAGGGCATCTCCTTCACGCTCCAATTCTTTCCTAATGCGATCAATACTCGAAAGACGGTTTTTCCCATGATGCCATAAAAGAGCATTCCAAAAACCCGGACATAGATCGAAAGAATAATATCTGTTTTTTGCCTCAATAAAAATATTTGCATCTAAGGCATATTTAAGTGTGTCACTCAAGGTTTCTCCGCTTCTGGAATTTTTCTGCATATTGAGCATACGTATTACCATAAAGTCCTGTCAGATGATATGCTTCATTGTATAACAGACGCCCTTCTTTTGTGGCCCTGATGACGGCATCAGCGAAGCGTCTTCCTATCCGGAGATTCTGTGTTGCGTAAAAATCTCCGCCTCCGCTTGTCTTTTTATTCCGCTGAGTATAGTCCTGATAGTCGTGGTAAAACTTGAAAAAAGCCGGCTTGCTGATCAAGTCCAGGTCTAAAGCGCGCCTTGCGGCAACAAGCGGACTTACCTTGAACCTCTTGGCAAGTACATTGAATGGCTCGCCCTCACTCTCAACACCAGGCCAAGCCGCCGTCATATCACTTTCCGGCACCAGAAACTCCGCTGCAACTCTATTGCAGAATTGCTCTACGGAATTGGCTATGGGCAAGAAGTCCACGAAATTGAAGACACCCTCTTTTCCTATAAGGAGATGGACAACCTCATGAGTCAAAGTAAACATCTGAGCAGCCTTTGCGTCCGCCCCATTGATGAATATCAGGGGCGCATATTCGTCGGACAAGACAAAGCCTCTGAATTCGTTTGTGTCGAGTTTTCTATGGCCATTGTTTCCAACAATGCTGTTGATAGTCACTATCACGCCGATTTTTTCAACGGCAAGACAAAGGGCGTTTAACGCAGCAGTCCAGGTTTTTTGATGATATACCCACTCGTGAGAGATATTCAAGAGTTTACGTAGCTTCACCGCAGATTGTTTAACGTTGTCAGAAAGGGTCATGCAACCAATAAAGGTCAAAGGCTGCTCACCTTGTTCGATCAGGAACTCTCGCATCCATCCCTGACGGCGCTGCATTGTCTGAACCGTTTCAAGCAAATTTGGGCTTGGTCGTCTGATTACTCCGTCTCCTACGGTTCTGAAATCGGTGATGGGAAGCTTATCCTCCGGAGGTTCCGGAAGGAAAAAATAACCTAATGGGGTAAGGGTCTTTGCTGCCAGGGCCTCCAGTTGCCGTAATGTTGGTTTTGCTTCACCCCTCTTCCAAGAGGAGAACGCTTTAAAACACTCCTGCAAAATCTTGTCAGACAAGCCGGAACGCTCCTGTGCCCATTGGATCAATTCCGGTCGGACAGCTACACGGCTCATATTATCTACACCTTATCAGTCATCACAGCTTTCATACATTATATATTATATCACAATTCTATCAGATTGTTGTTCAATCTCTCAAGGTTCTTCAGGGCAATCGCATTTGACCGTAAGAGAAAGGAAAGGGGTGGTTTCGCTCCTTGGCGATCCAGGGGGTGAGGCACCCCTGCCATAAAAAGGAACCAGCCCCCACTCAAACATTGAGCGACACCATATCGGCCAGAATTTGCTCAACTGCATCGACGGGGTTGTTTGCTTTTAAGATCGGGCGTCCGACAACGATGTAATCGGCTCCAAGTCTCATTGCCTCGCCGGGTGTGGTTATCCGTTTCTGATCGTCCTTGCCCGTTGACCATGATGGCCTTATACCGGGGGTCAGGATTACAAAATCACCTCCACAGGCCTCCCGAAGCAGCAATATCTCCCGGGGGGATGCAACAACCCCGGAAACCCCGGCCCTTTGCGCAAGCCTGGCCAGGTCGATAACATGCCCCCTGACATCGGAACTTACATTCAGCTCACTACGGAGTACCTCATCGTTTATGCTCGTTAATACCGTCACGGCAAGTATGACGGGACTTGGAAGACTCCCCTTGTCTGCCTCTTCCTCTGCGGCATCCACTGCCGCACGCATCATGGCAGAACCACCACAGGCATGGACATTAAACACGTATGCACCAATTCGGGTTGCCATACGAGCGGCCTGAGCAACCGTGTTCGGGATGTCGTGAAACTTCAGGTCAAGAAAGACCCGTCCACCGATGTTATTTATTGCCTCTACGGCCTTGGGCCCCTCTTTGGTAAAAAGCTGAGAGCCTATCTTGAAAAGACCAACATAATCCTTCAGCAGTTTAACCATTTCCATGGCTTCACTAAGACTATCGACATCCAATGCAAGGCATAGGCTATTTCTTACATCTGTTTTTCTCATTGAGCAGATTCCTCGTATAAAACTTATTTTATATCATATGCTACATTCTGCCATAACTAATTTGTTATGTCAAGTGTTTTTAAGGACAATCGAAATTGGGCTGTAGAAATCTGTACTCACATCTTCAATGACAATTGTCGCTGTTGGCCGTATGGTAATTGAGAAAAACCTCCATGTTATGTTATGCTTGTTTTTTATATTTTAAATTGAAGGAGGACACGAGTATTATGAGGTGGTTCTATAACCAGAAGATAGGAACAAAACTGATCCTGAGTTTTGTAGTAGTTTCGTTGCTTATGGCTGCAGTGGGCTATTTGGGTATTGTGAACTTGCATAAGATGGATGATGCCGATACGATGCTCTATGAAAAGGCGACCCTCGCTGTTTTTTATACGGGACTTATTGGTATTGATTTTCAGCGACTCCGCGTCAACATCAGAGAGGCAGTAGAGACGGACAAAGAATCCGACCAGCAGAAATATCTTGGCATCTGCAAGCAGCTTAAAGAGAATATACTTAAAAACTCGGAGTTGTACAAGAAAACGTTGCGTGACGATGAGGATCGCGCCTCGTTCAAGGAATTTACGGATGCCTTTAACGCCTATATCCCCGTGCTTGATAAGGAGATTGCACTGGGCACTGAGCGTAACATGGCTCAACTGAAAGAGCTGGTAAGTGGTGATGGCGCCAAGGCAGAGAGAACAGTGTACCCGCTTATAACAAAGCTCGTCGAGCATAATGAAAAAGAGGCCAAAGCCATTTCTGATGAAAATACGGTACTGGCACACGCTGTTTCCAATACGATAATCACATTTACGGCTATCGGTGTGGTAGTGGCGATACTGTTTGGTTTTTTCATCGCGCGTATAATCTCCGCACCCGTCAAAAAGATAGCCCGTGCGGCGGACACCCTGGCCCTTGGCGATGTAAACGTAAGCATTGATATCGACACAACGGATGAAATCGGTATGCTTGCGCGGTCGTTTCAGTGCGTTGTGGACAACATCAGGGAGGCCGCCGGTGCATCCGAAAAGATAAGCGCCGGGGACATATCGGTAGTGGTAAGGCCCAAGTCCGACAAAGATATCCTCGCCATGAGCATGGCCAAGGTCGTGGAGACCCTCAACGGATTGATCTCCGAAACGGCCACGCTTACCGAGGCAGCGGTTGATGGCAGGCTGGGCGTAAGAGGCAACGGGGACAAGTTTAAGGGCGCTTACAGGGAGATAGTCGTTGGGGTCAACAGGACGTTGGATGCCGTCATAGGCCCATTAAGCGTTGCCGCAAAGTATATAGACCGCATAAGCGCCGGGGACATACCCGAAAAGATAACCGCTGAGTATAAGGGCGAATTCAATGATATCAAGAGCAATCTGAACTTGCTGATAGATGCCGAGTCGCTTGTAGCGTCAATTGCCCAAGAGTTGTCCCGCGGCAACCTCCAGTTGAAGGTGAAGGAGCGTTCAGAAAAGGACAGCCTCATGCAGTCGTTGGCACAGATGGTGGAGCGGCTTACGGAGGTGGTGTCCAAGATACAGTTGGCCGCAGATGAGGTAACGGATGGCAGTATGCAGTTGAGTACGGCATCCCAGGAGCTTTCCCAGGGGGCCAGTGAGCAGGCCTCATCCGTGGAAGAGATATCGGCTTCTATGCAGCAGATGTCGGCCAACATCAAAAGCAACGCAAACAACGCCTTTCACACGGAAAAGATCGCCGTCAAGTCCTCACAGAGCGCCAAAGACAGCGGCGAGGCAGTGTCCAAGACCGTCAAGGCCATGAAGGACATAGCAGAAAAGATAACGATTATCGAGGAGATCGCCAGACAGACAAACCTGTTGGCGCTCAATGCGGCCATAGAGGCGGCTCGTGCCGGGGAGCATGGCAAGGGGTTTGCCGTGGTGGCCTCGGAGGTGCGTGAGCTGGCCGGCAGGAGTCAGACGGCAGCGGCCGAGATCAACAACCTCGTGTCATCGAGTGTTGACGTGTCGGAGAAATCAGGCGAAATGCTCAAGGCACTCGTCCCTGATATCCAAAAGACCGCCGAGCTGGTGCAGGAGATAAGCTCCTCCAGTGCCGAACAGAACTCCGGTGCCGACCAGATAAACAAAGCCATCCAGCAACTAGACCAGGTGATCCAGCAAAACGCCGCCGCCGCAGAGGAAATGTCTACCACCTCGGAGGAACTATCGGCACAGGCAGAGCAGATGCAAAACACCATAGGCTTTTTCAAGACAGCCTCTGACGATAAACTATCCAAAAAACCCGACCCAATCCCCGCAAGAAGGCAAAGAGCAAGAATGCCCCAACCCAGGATGATCGGCAATGACAGAGACAGTGAGCCAAAAAAGTATCAGCACCAAACTAAACCAGACAACAGGGCAAAATTCGCCGGAACTAATCTGCACCTGAGCGATGAGGCCAAAGATGCACAGAGAGACAGTGAGTTTGAGCACTATTGAAAGACTGGTAAGCAAAGGCAAGTGGGCTAACGGGGTGAGGCGGCTAAGAGCGAGGCCACACCCACAACCCGCTTAATATGCCGACAAGGAGGGTCTGAAAAAAAAAGTTGTTGACACAGACGATAAATTATTATATAAATAAACGAGGTTAAACACAGTGATAGGTTTTGTATTAAAGAAGATATTCGGGACAAAGAACGAGCGTGAAATAAAGCGAATAACGCCCCTGGTAGCCAGGATAAACGAGCTTGAGCCTGCCATAAAGGAGCTTACGGATGAACGGCTTAAGGCCAAGACCCTGGAGTTCAAGGGACGCATAGAGGAAGGCCAGGGGCTTGACGATATCCTTCCGGAGGCCTTTGCCGTTGTACGCGAGGCCTCAGTACGGACCATTGGCCTGAGACACTTTGACGTGCAATTAATTGGCGGCATCGTCCTGCACGAGGGCAAGATTGCCGAAATGAAGACCGGAGAGGGAAAGACGCTCGTTGCAACCCTACCCGTATACCTCAACGCACTTGATGGCAGGGGGGTGCATGTGGTCACGGTCAACGACTACCTTGCTCGCAGGGATACCCAGTGGATGGGGCCAATATATCACTTCCTGGGGTTGTCGGTGGGTGTCATCCAGCACGACAATTCGTTCCTGTTTGACCCGCACTTTAAGTCCGACTACGACGACAGCAACAACTTCCTCAATCCCTGCTCGCGCCAGGAGGCATATCGCACCGATATCACCTACGGTACAAACAACGAGTATGGCTTTGACTACCTCAGAGACAACATGAAGTACGAACTGAGCGACTACTCCCAGCGGGAACTCAACTACGCCATCGTGGATGAGGTTGACAGCATCCTCATTGACGAGGCAAGGACACCCCTCATAATATCAGGGCCATCGGAGGAGTCCACCGACAAGTACTACAAGATCAACAGGCTCATCCCCAAAATGACCGTCAACGTTGACTTCACCATAGACGAAAAGGCCAAAAACATAATCCTGACCGAAGAGGGCAGCCTCCACGCCGAACAACTCCTGGGCGTAACCAACCTCTTTGACCCCATACACATAGAGCTGGTTCACCACGTGCTGCAGGGCCTCAAGGCACACAACCTCTACCGCCGCGACACCGACTACGTGGTCACCAACGACGACGAAGTCGTGATCGTTGACGAGTTCACCGGACGACTGATGCCCGGCAGACGCTGGTCTGATGGCCTGCACCAGGCAATAGAGGCAAAAGAGGGCGTTAAAATCGAAAACGAAAACCAAACCCTGGCCACCATAACCTTCCAAAACTACTTCAGAATGTACAACAAACTCGCCGGCATGACCGGAACGGCAGACACGGAAGCCGAAGAGTTCCAAAAGATATACAACCTCGATGTCCTGGTCATCCCGACCAATAAGCCCATGCTCAGGGAGGACTTCGCTGATTCCATATACAAGTCTGAGCAAGCAAAATACAGCGCCGTCATACGCGACATAGAGGAGTGCTACAAACGTGCTCAACCCGTCCTGGTGGGGACCATCTCCATAGAGAAGTCCGAAATGCTCTCCCGGGAGCTTAAACAGACCAAGATCGCACACAACGTCCTCAATGCCAAGTACCACGAACAGGAGGCCGAAATCGTCGCCCAGGCCGGCAGAAGCGGCGCCGTCACCATTGCCACCAACATGGCCGGCAGAGGCACCGATATCGTCCTCGGCGGCAACCCCAAGGGGCTTGCACAGGCAATGCTCAAGGCAAAGAAGGACTATACGCAGCAAGATTGGAATGACGCCCTGGCACAGGCCATTGAGATATGCAACAAGGAGAAGGAGAAGGTGCTTGAGGCCGGCGGACTCTACATCCTCGGCACCGAAAGACACGAGGCCAGACGCATAGACAACCAGCTCAGAGGACGCTCCGGCAGACAGGGTGACCCCGGACGGTCGCGCTTTTATCTTTCGCTCCAGGACGACCTCATGCGGATATTTGGCTCCGACAGGATATCCGGCCTGATGGACAAACTCGGCATGGATGAGGACGTCCCCATAGAGAACAAGATGGTCTCACGTGCCATAGAAAATGCCCAGAAAAAGGTCGAGGCACACAACTTTGACATCAGAAAACACCTGCTCGAATACGACGACGTGATGAACAAGCAACGCACGGAAATATACTCCTTCCGGCGTGACATCCTGGCCTCCCAGCCCCTTGCAGACAATACGCTTGAGATGGTGCAAGAAGAGGGGGCATACTCCCCAAAGACTGACCGCCCCCCCGTTCAATCCCTCAGAGACAGGACGATTGAAATGATAAAGGAGGTAGTTCAGGACATCGTAGAGCGGGTATGCCCTGAAGACACATACCCCGAACAGTGGGACATGACCAACCTCTATGATTCCGTCTACAGCGTATTTGACATACCGCAGGACTATACCAAAAAGAGCATCGCAGAGGTCAAAAACCTCAATGCCCTGAGTCAGCACCTGGTGCATGTTGTAGTAACGCACTACGAGGAAAAAGAGAACAAGGTTACTCCGGAGGTGATGCGTTACCTGGAGCGGGTGACCCTCCTGCAGATCGTGGACACACAGTGGAAAGACCACCTGTTGGCAATGGACCACCTCAAGGAGGGCATCGGATTGCGCGGCTATGGCCAGAAAGACCCCCTGGTGGAGTACAAGCGCGAGGCCTTTGACATGTTTGCCGAAATGACTTTCCGGATAACTACCGAGTACCTTAACAGGATGTTTCACATACAGGTGCATTCCGAGGAAGACGTCAAGAGAAGCAGTGTTGTCAAAAAACAACAGGTCTTTTATAACAAGGGCGATGATTCCACGCAGCAGACAACCGTGCGAAAAGGTAAAAAGATCGGACGCAACGACCCATGTACATGCGGCAGCGGTAAAAAGTACAAAAAGTGTTGTGGCAAAAACGACTGATACAATTGTATATTTCATCAGCAAGCCCCTAGGAAAAATACCCGTTCTGCCGATAAGGATATTATAGCGAATGAGAGCAGACCGTGAGAGATGAATACCTGGTTTAGGATATGGCTGTGTGGCACCTGTATAGTGTTGCTGTGGAGTATCTGTAGTTATGGGCAGAGTCGTGGGGATGCTGCGGAGGCATCGGAGGTGCCAAAGACTGACGCAGCAAAGGCCGACGCACCAGAACCAAAGCCTGATACCGCAAAGGGCCTGGACGTAGTTATTGTGGTGGAAGGTTCGGAGCGGATGAAAGAGGTTGATCCCATGAGGTTGTTTGCTCATGCAGCGAGGATGTTTGTTGCCCTGCTTGGGAAAAATGACAGGGCGGGGGTCATCCGCTACGTTGACAAGGCAGAGCAGTTGAGTGATCTCACTGCCATTGGTGATGGTAGTGGCAGAGATACGCTGTTTAATGCCATTGATAAGATATCCTGGCAGGAGGCCGGCAAAGAGGGGGCCAACAAAGAGGAGGCGAGCAAGGTTAATGCCCTGGATGCCATAGACAGTGCAGTGAATATGTTGAAGAGCGGGGGTGGCTCGGCAGATGGTGGCGGTACAGGTGGTGCTATCATACTCCTGTACAATGTCCATTCTGGAGTTGAGGAGGCCCTTGGCAAGAGTAGTGTTGCGAAGACGCTCAATAGTAGCGGCATAAGGTTATTTGCAATAGCCATCGGAGACAGAGGCAAGCAGGAGTCTGAGAAATCCGGTGATGGCTTTTGTAAACCCACCGGTGGATTTCTCTACAACGCCCCCAAGGCCTCGGGCATATATATAAAGTTTGCATCAATATTTGAAACCCTGACCTCGGCGATGATGATACCCATAGAAAGGAATAAGATAAATATAGATGAATCCATCAAGGTCATCACCTTTGTCATAAAGAAGAGCTCACCCACCACAAAGCTCTCCTTCGAGGACCCTGATGGCGTAAAATATCTCCAGGAAAAGAAGATGGAAGGCGTTGAGTGGTCGGAGTCTGACACCATCGATGTCATTAAGATTAAAGACCCCGTATATGGGACCTGGTCACTGTCGCTGGGGTATGGAAGAGAAAACAAGGCCTATATACGGACAATTTTAAGATTACTGGTAACCCCCGAAGACCCGTATCAGGAGGCAGGCAAGCCCCTGGCAATAGAGGCATGGTTTAAGGTGGACAATGCAACCTTAGACATGAAGGAGATGCAATATGGCTTTAAGGTCAAGGCGGAGATTGTCGAACCTGACGGCAAAGAGGTGACTCTGCCTTTAAGTGCAAAGACGGCGGCTGAGGGCAACAAGATATTGTATTCAAATTCATTTACGCCGATGAAAGAGGGCAACTACAGGGTCACGATAACTGCCACAGGCAAAGGGCTTGAGCGAAGGAGGGCCTTAATGATTGTTGCAGGTAAACACGAGCAGTCAAAGGCAGCACCTTCCGCAACAAAAACAAAACTGCAACAGTATGACAACAGCCTTGATAAGTTTATTTTTATGCGGACAACGAAAAAGGGGGATATGGCTTTTACGAAGGCCGTTGCGTTTTTTTTAATAATAAACATTGTTGTTCTGGCAGGCATAGTTGTCTACGCAAAGAAAAAGGGACTATGGAAGGCAAACAAATCATTTGAGGGACAAGTGGACGCATGATAGAGATAAATAATTTAATTTTTATGTTTTTGATAGAGTTTATGGTGATATTTTTTGGTTTGGCGATATTCTTTTTTTATAAGAGCATGGGGCGTCTGCCCGGGGGGAGAACTCAAGATAATAAGCGATTTATCTTTGATCTGGAGCGTGAGCTGGAAGCCCTGGAGGAGGAGAGCAAGGCCCTTGAGGAAAATGCGGAGGCTGAATCGGACAGTGAAACGATAATAACCAGGGAGATAAATGCCGCAAAGTTGCACATATTGCACACCGCCCTTGCAACGGCGCAGACGGGCAGAGTCGGGGGCGAGGCGCTCTGGGATGATGTCTATGCACGATTTAGCGGGATCGTCAGGGAGAGCATCACACAAACACTGGAGCAGGTACGCAATGGAGCGTCACAAGGGGCGTTCACTTCCCAGACAGACAGCGGACGAGTCATGCAATCCTCTGCGGCTACAAAGAAGAAGTTTATCATAGAGCTTCTCAGCCATAAGGAGATGGTCTCCGAGCTGGAAAAGGAATTGGCCAAGTTAAGGGATTTCAACCAAAGGCTCATAGAGACCCTCAACGCTCTGCCCAATGAATCATCCCAACAGGCGGCCTCGGAGATCGTCAACATAAATGTGCATGTAGATAAGCTCATAAAAATCATCAAACAGGAAACCAAAATACTTGGTCGTCATATCGCTAACTACGAGCATATTGAGGTTAGCGCTCAAGACGATGACGATATGGACTCCGAAAAAATCCCTAATGTTTATGGAGGCTCCGACCAGGATAAGGATAAAATGCAAAAAGTCATAAAGTCCCTGGAAAGTAATATAGAGCTGCTGACAAAAAAAATACAGGAGATGGAAGCAGACATAGCAAGAAAAGACAGCGGCTACAAGAAACTGCAAAAGGAGTTTGGTGAGTTAGATATAGAGTATAAGCGAGTGTATGACAGATTAAAAACCGGCAAGGCTGACGGCTCCGTGGCATCAGCCGATACGGGCGCACTGGAGGCAGACCTGGCAGAAAAGGATGCTGAAATCAAAAAACTGCAAAAAGAAATGGATGACCTAAACGTTGAATTTGAAAGGCTCTACAGCGAATCCAATCCCTCCCTGGGTGCGGAGGCCGCCTCTCATGCAAAGATAAAGGAACTGGAAGCGGAACTGTCTGAAAAAGAAGCTCAAAACAAAAAACTGCAAAAAGAAATGGATGACCTAAACGTTGAATTTGAAAGGCTCTACAGCGAATCCAATCCCTCCCTGGGTGCAGAGGCCGCCTCTCATGCAAAGATAAAGGAGCTGGAAGCGGAACTGTCTGAAAAAGAAGCTCAAAACAAAAAACTGCAAAAAGAAATGGATGACCTAAACGTTGAATTTGAAAGGCTCTACAGTGAATCCAATCCCTCCCTGGGTGCAGAGGCCGCCTCTCATGCAAAGATAAAGGAACTGGAAGAAGAAATAGCAAGAAAAGACAAGGCCTTTGATGAACTGCAAAAACAGTTTAACGCCATGAAACAGCCATAGGAAGACGGTCATGAAAATAGCGTTAAGTGTAGCCGGATTTGACCCAACCAGCGGGGCCGGGGTGACAGCCGATCTGAGGGTGTTTCAAAGTGAGGGGGTCTATGGCTTGTCGGTGGTTTCGGCCATCACGGCGCAGAACACACAAGGGGTGCAGTTTGTCCAGGGCGTTAGTATCGAGGCATTCGACAGACAGCTTGACGTCCTGTTGAGCGACATCAGACCCGACGCCATCAAAACCGGTATCCTCTACAACACCCAACAGATAGAGTGCCTGATCCATCACATAGAGACCCACGCACTGACAAGCATAGTCATAGACCCCGTGATGGTGTCATCATCGGGGATGGCGCTTGTGGCAGGGGACAACATTGCGTTGGTCAGAGAGGGGCTTCTGCCACTGGCAGCGGTGGTTACGCCCAATGTACCGGAGGCACAGCTTCTGGCCGGAATCGATATCCACAGCCGCGACGACATATACAGGGCTGCACGGTTGATACACGATGTTGCAGGGTGCGCCGTGATCATTACGGGTGGACATATGGCCATTGGTACGGCAGTGGACGTTCTCTATGACGGCAATACCTTCAGCGAGTTCGAAGCACCCATGTTTGACAGAAAGGTGCATGGCACCGGCTGTATGTTCTCTGCCGCCGTTGCTGCAAACCTCGCCAGGGGGCTGCTCTTGCGCGACGCCGGGGACAAGGCCAAGGCCTACATCACGGCAGCCATCGAAGGGGCCTGTTTCCCGGGCCGGGGGATGGGGGTTGCATATGTTCGGACGTAAAAAAATATGACCCTCTTGTTTTTTTATTTTTATCCTGAGAGTTGATTTTTTTGCATCCAGGTGGTATAATAAAGGCATGGACAAAGATGAAAGCAGTGGACTAAACCAGGACGGTGGCAGCGGTGGCAGCAGCGGAGGCGCCAATGGCAGCAGGGCAACCCTTTCAGAAAAGCATAACCTGATAGTTGCGCTGATAATTCTGATAACGGTGTTGGTGGTGATGACAGTGGCTATACTGGTGCATCGGCCTGTTGTTCACAATGAGGCCGTTAATATCACGCAACACAGTTTACTTGCTTTTATTGTTGTGTTTCTGTGCTATGGGATTGCCGCGGTGTTGTTGGTTATGTTTTTTGCCTATCGGATATTAAGTCCGTTTGGGAGGTTGCTTAAGGACATGGAAGTGATATTGTCCGGTGATATGAGCAGGCGGTTGTTTCTCAGAGACAAGGATGTTTATCTTATCAAGTGTTTTGTAAGAAACGTCAACACGCTCCTGGACAATACTGAAAAAATGCACATATCTCGCGATTTGATCAATGAGATAGATTCCGAGGGACGTCAGGTGATATCTCTGCTGGAAAATGACAACAACATAGATGGTAAGACAAAAGAGGCAGTTGTGGCTTACCACGAAAAGGTCAAGTCGATCATGAAAGACAAGTCCGTCTGAAGTTGTCTCAGGTGGGTCTCCTCACGAAAGCGGGCCTATCGAACGAGTCGGGCAACTATCGAACAATTGCCGGGGAACTCAGGTAGTCTTCTGATTCTGCAGAAACTCGGTAAACTTATCTGGTACCAACGGTTTGCTAAACAAATACCCCTGTGCCTCATCACAATTAAGCCTCCGGAGGAACTCCAGTTGTTCGGTAGTCTCAACCCCCTCGGCAGTGACCTTTAGTTTCAGGCTGTGTGCCATGGCAATGATGGCAGTGGCAATGGCCGCATCATCGGGGTCTGTGGTAATATCGCTGACAAAAGACTTGTCGATCTTCAGCCTGTCTATCGGGAAACGTTTCAGATAACTGAGCGAGGAGTAACCCATGCCAAAATCATCGATGGCAATGTGTATCCCCATGCTCTTGATATCGCGCAGAACCTTTATGGCCGAATTGGCATCCTCCATGACTACGCTCTCAGTAAGCTCAAGCTCAAGCATCTCCGGGTTATAACCGGTATCCCGTAAAATTGCCTCGATAGATTTAATCAGGTCTTGGGATTTAAACTGCCGTGCAGAGAGATTTACGGCCATTATGAGGGGTGTTGAGGTCATCCCCTGCCACTGCTTACCGATAGTGCAGGCCTGCCTAAGCACCCACTCGCCAATGGGTATGATAAGTCCCGTTTCCTCGGCCACAGGTATAAACTCCACCGGCGAAACAAAGCCATACTGCGGGGTATTCCACCTGATCAACGCCTCCATCCCTGCCACCGTATCGTTGGATATCTCAAACTTGGGTTGAAAATTCAGCGTAAACTCGTTTAGTTGGAGAGCCTTCCGGAGACTGCTTTCCAACTTCAGCCTCCGCATTGCCTTTATGTTCATGTCGGCGTTGTAGAACTTATAGTTGTTGCGTCCCGTATTCTTTGCCTGATACATTGCGACATCCGAGTTTTTCAGCAACGTGTCGATATCATCACCGTCGTTGGGATAGACGCTTATGCCTATGCTCACCCCCACCACGCACTCGTGGTTGTCAAGCTGAAAGGGTTTGGTGAATACGTCAAGTATCTTCTCTGCCACAATGGCGGCATCACTTGTTTTGTTTAGCACAGACAGTATGATTACAAACTCATCTCCACCTATGTGTGCAACCGTGTCTGTGTCGCGCACGCAGAACGGGAGTTTCTTGGCCGCCTTTTTCAGAAGCACATCCCCCATGTCATGCCCAAGTGTATCGTTTACGTACTTAAAACCATCGAGGTCTAAAAACAAAAGTGCAAACATCCTATCATATCGCCGTGCCTGCCCCAGTGTATAACTCAGCCGATCATAAAAGAGTGTTCGGTTGGGTAAGTCCGTCAGGGCGTCAAAATGCGTGAGATACTCCAGGCGTCGCTCTATCAGTCTTTGTTCCGTGACATCTATACCCGTGGCAAGAAGGTGCGAAGCATTACCCTCATCGTTTGATATCAAATTGTAGGTCCACGATATGAGCCTTTGGCTGCCGTTTTTGGAAACCAGGTAATCTTCCGACTTCAGGATGTCGCCATGACGATGCGATGAATCAAACCCACTGTTGATGAAAAACGCCTTTAACTTTACAGCATCCGCCTCTTTCCACAGCAACTCCCATACAATCTTGCCATTTAATTCATCATATACATACCCCGACAACTTCTCACAAGCACGGTTAAAGCACACTATGCAGCCCTCCTTGTCTATGACAAGTACCAGCGCCCCAACGGTATCAAGCACTGACGTCAGTAAGTTGTTGTTTTCAAACAGATGCCCTTGCAAGGCCATCAAGCCCCCCTCAGACATGCCTGTACCGTTAAGAAACTTATATTGTTTGCAAAATCCATCACTCATCTCTGGCATTGACTACTCATAATCATCCTACGTTATTTTAACAGAATAGGTGCCGTTTATAATAGTGTTGATAAAATAATTTTTTCCACCACGCCTCAACCTGATACCCGTATTATGCAATTTGTGGCATAGATTAAATCAGACGGAAAATTGTACGATATTACATGTTTGATTGATCACTGAATTTAGGGAAAATAAAAGAAGGAGGTTCTCTTATGAACTTTAGGGTATTTCAGAGGCTTATGGTTGCCATCTGTACGTTGGTGGTGATGGTGTGTTTTGTGAGTGTCAGTCAGTCATGGGCACGGTGTCTGGTGGTTATAAAGAAGAACGTAAAAGTGCCCTGGACGGTGTATAAAAAAGGCGAGGTACGCAACTCCGGATGGTTTATGTTCACAGACACCCCGCGCAGCAATGGAAAACTTGTCATCCAATACTCCGAAAATTCAGGCCAGGAACTCAATCTATTCGGAGATTACGGCAAAAATTGGGTAAAGATAATAAACGCCGTTGATAATGAAAGATGGGAGGCAGATGCCGACGATTGTACGGGTAATACCCTCAGAGGTCATATAATCAGAGACGAACGTGCAGAGTTTGACTTCACCATTACAACGGACGCCGATGCGCCTGTTCCCGTTGTACCCTTGCCTCTTGATGTCCCCTTGCCGGCGATAAAGTTCCCCCCGGGTGTCAGCACGGTTGAAAACGCAAAGTATCCCGATGCCAGGGCCGTCGTCAACTATTCCGAGGCTCCACGGCCATGTAAAGCAAGGACCAGCGAAAAATGTTACCTGTTCAGTCAGTACACTGTCCACGTTGAACCTGACAGCGGTGGCAACGAAGTTATAAGGATATACAACAACTTAAACCCTGTAATCCCGCACCTCGTACTAAAAGATGCAGGCAGCTTTTATGGCATAGCAAAAGACAAGCTGTTTCTGCGCACCAAGACCGATGATACACATATGCTTGAGGTCTTTGATATCAACAGCAAACGCTCCATTCATAAAGCACAGGCCTCAGAGCCGATTGGCATTGTAAACCGTGACTACGTTGCCTACTACACCGATAAAGAACGTGTCGATAACATTACCATTTGTCCAAACAAGAGAGACGCCTTTGAGGCAAAAAAGGACGGTCTCAATGTTATCAGAGAGACCGAGGTCAAGTTCAACATGGTTGACATGTCTGTTACCCCAACGGGGGTATTCAGGTGTGCAGGCAGATACTAGAGAACCTGGCAATGTTAAACGACAAGACAATTCTCATTACCGGAGGGACGGGGTCCTTTGGCAGGAGGTACACCCAATACGTATTTGAGAAGTTTAAGGTAAAAAAACTCATAATCTTTAGTAGGGATGAGCATAAGCAACACGAAATGTCTTTTACCTATCCCCGGAACAAGTATCCGATACGATACTTCATCGGAGATATTCGTGACAGAGAGCGATTGTACAGGGCCTTTAGCGGGGTGGATTACGTCATTCATGCAGCCGCTCTCAAGC
Source organism: Candidatus Magnetobacterium casense (assembly GCF_019173545.1). Lineage (GTDB taxonomy): Bacteria > Nitrospirota > Thermodesulfovibrionia > Thermodesulfovibrionales > Magnetobacteriaceae > Magnetobacterium > Magnetobacterium cryptolimnobacter. The sequence goes on from NZ_JABXWD010000012.1 coordinate 15,966, forward strand.
ACGTCCTGGCTGCCGAGTATAACCCATTTGAGGTTGTCAAGACCAACATCGTTGGTGCCCAAAACATCGTCGAGGCGGCCATAGACAATGGGGTCAGGAAGGTCATTGCCTTATCCACGGACAAGGCCGTCAGTCCGGTGAACCTCTACGGAGCGACAAAGCTGGCCATGGAGAAGATTTTTGTTTCGGCCAGCGCTTACGTTGGGGCAAAGGATACCAGGTTTGCCGTTGTCAGGTACGGCAACGTTGTGGCCAGCAGGGGCAGTGTTATACCCCTGTTTTTGAAGTTAATCGGGGAGGGGGCAACCGAGCTGCCGGTGACGGATATGCGGATGACCAGATTCTGGATAACGATTGAGGAATCCGTGGAGCTGGTCAACACTGCCCTCCTTGAGGCCGTCGGCGGAGAGGTATTTGTCCCCAGAATACCAAGTATGAAGATAACAGACCTCGTAGAGGCCATAGCTCCTCATTGCGATATCAATATTGTCGGTTGTCGCCCCGGAGAGAAGATACATGAGACCCTCATTGCAAGTGATGAGGCGGGCACTACCGTTGAGTATGAACACAACGGCAAGGTCATGTACGTGATCCTGTCGGAACTTCACCTCGATGCAAAGGACATCGGCAGGTATAAGAACTGTAAAAGGCTACCGGACAATTATCTCTACAGAAGCGACAAAAACGATTGGTGGTTGACCATCCCGCAAATGACAGAGTGCCTGAAACGCTTACAGGTAGCTTTGTAAGCACATCATCATGTCCTTAGACCGCATCACCTACGGAAGACAGTCCATTGACGAGGACGACATTGCCGAGGTCGTAAGGGTCCTGCGCTCGGACTTTATCACCAGAGGCAGGGGTTCCGAGGCATTTGAGGAGGGGCTTGCGGCCAGTGTTGGTACCTCTTATGCCGTGGCGTTTAACTCCGGCACCTCCGCCCTGCACGGTGCGTACTTTGCCGCCGGATTGGGGCAGGGGGATGAATTTATAACGACCCCCAACACGTTCGTGGCAACGGCAAATGCCGGGGTCTACCTCCAGGCAAGGCCGCTCTTTGCGGACATAGAACCCGATACCGGTAACATTGATGTTGCAAAGATAGAACCCCTGCTCACAGCAAAGACAAAATTGCTCGTACCCGTTGCCTTTGCCGGCCATCCGGTGGATAACGAGGGAGTGTTTGAGTTGGCCCGGAGGTACAACCTCATTGTTGTTGAGGATGCCTGCCATGCCCTTGGCGCTGTGTATAAGTCAGGTAGTACAGAGACACGTGTTGGAGGGTGTATGTACGCACACATGTCGGTGTTGAGTTTTCACCCTGTAAAGGCAATAACAACCGGAGAGGGCGGGGCAGTGTTGACCAACGACAGGGCGCTGTATGACAGACTCAGGTTGTTCCGCCAGCACGGGATCAACAAAGACGTCTCAAAAGACGGCGAACCCTGGCTATATGAAATGCGCCATTTGGGGTATAACTACGTCATGACCGATTTTCAGGCGGCACTGGGGCTGTCACAGTTGGCTAAACTACAGGGGTTTATCCAAAGGAGACGCCATATCGCAAAGACATACAACGAGGCATTTCACAACAACCCCTATTTCTACACCCCGCCCGAAAGAGACTACGCACAAAGCGCCTGGCACCTATATTTCATCCGCCTCAAGGATGCCTACAAAGAGCGAAAGGCGCAGATAATCGATAAATTAAAACACGCCGGAGTTGGTGTTGCTGTACACTACGTGCCGGTCTATCAACATCCCTTCTACAGCGAAATGGGCTACGTCAGAGGTCTGTGTCCCGTTGCCGAGGATTTTTATCAGCGAGAGATAAGCCTGCCGATCTACCCGTCGCTGTCCGATGCACAGGTCGGGGATGTAATCGAGAGGGTCTATGCGGTGATGTCAGCGGTGGCGGCGTGAGTGCGGAGGCTAAGACCGTAGCCTTTGTGCCTGTCAGGCTGACGTCAACCCGACTGCCCGTTAAACACTTCAAGTACATAGGGGACAAGATGCTCCTTACGTGGGTGGTACACAGGCTGAGGGAATGCCGCTTGATTGGCCGGATCGCCATATGTGCGCCAGGTGAGGCGGAGAGTGAGGCGTTGAGGGCGTTTGCCCTGGGGCATGACGTTGAACTGTTTATATACGACGGCGATGTCAATGACGTTGTGGGGAGGCTCACGGCAGCCGCGGCGAAGTATGAGGCCGATGTATGCGTCCTGGCAAGCGGTGATTGTCCGCTGCTCAATCCCCGGACGATAGACGTGATGCTTGAGGCCATCGGAGATGTCGATGATGCCGGTTATGTCGTCTTTGAGCCAATCAACGGTGCGTTTCCGATCCACGAGGGCATCCTGGTTGCCAGGCGGTGGATGTGGAACCTTGCCGATGAGCTGTCGGATACGCCGCACCTGAGAGAGCATCACTTCCCCGTCTACGTGCAAAACGTCTATCCCGAAAAATTTGCTCACATAAAACGCCTCAGCTTCAGGGATGAAGAGGTCTTCTACGGCCTCAGACACAGGATATCCGTGGATACCCCCTCCGACCTGGAGTTTATGAATCGCCTCCACGGTGTCCTGACGGATGCCGGTAAGGAGTTCAACCTCAAAAACGTCATCGAACTCATAGGCACACACCCCCATCTGAAAGAGATCAATGCCTCGGTACATCAGAAGGCATACAGCGACGCCTCCGGCAAGGTCATCTGCTACGTGGCAGATGCGTCGGTTGAGGGCCATGACACGTTGCTAAAGGTGCTGGCAGTGGCACGGGTGCTTATCGAGCAATTTGGCGTTGGCGTCAGATTTTTGCTGCAACAACAGGCGGCAAGGGATTTCATTGAGACCAGGGGAGGTGTCACATTCCTGGGAAGTTATGATACACTGCCTGAGGTACATGCACGCTTTAAGTACGATGTGGCGGTCTTTGTCCCGGCTGCGGCTTCCGGGGTGCCGGAGGAGGTTATATCCAGGCTGAAAACTGAGTTTGACGTAAAAACTTTCGTCATCAACAATGAGCTGACAGATGAGGCAGACATTGCCAATATCGCATCCGATATAGCCAGGCGGTGTCGTTAACCCTGAGCTTGAGTTACAGTGCGTTTCAAATGCGTGCAATAAAAAAAAGAAGGAGGGCGGAGCCGCCCCCTCCTCAGACCTCCCCTGCAAGGGGACCAGTCCCCCACTGAGCAGGGGGTCGCTGACCCCTTGACCCCGTAAAAGTACAACGCACTCTTCCTTAACCCTCGTAGACAAAATGTGGTGATTCCATTTACAATATATGCGATGGTTTTATATATATTTTAAGGAGGTGATAGCGGATAGTGTAGACAGACTATATTTTTTTATTTATGCATTTACTGTTTTTAGATTTTTTTTAAAGGCAACAACAGATATGCTTATCAGGAGATATGGATGAAGAGAACGGTTGTACTGATGTTTGTTTTTTATTTTATTGTAGCCAATGCGCTTTTTGCCGGTGATAAGGCATCGGGCAATGGTGCTTCTTATGAGACACATATGTCTAAGGGTAAGGCCTATTTGCAGGGGAAGAAGTACGCAGAGGCTGCCAAGGAATATCGTTCGGCGCTCAAGGGCAGGTCATCGGATGAGGCGGCTAATATTGGACTTGGCATTGCATTAAGCCGCATGTCGCAGGACGGCGCACAGTTGCACCTCAAGAAGGCCCTCATGGCAAATCCGAATAACCCACAGACAAACCTTGAGCTTGGCGTGTATTACTACAACAAGGAAATATACACAGAGGCAAGAGACTACTTCGAAAACGTAATTGACACAGGCAAGACCTCCGAGTATGCAACAACGGCGCGTGGATACTTAAAACAGATAGACCGCCGTACAGGCGCAAGACCCTGGTTGGTCAACCTCACACTGGGTACCCAGTATGACAGTAACGTTGTCCTCGGCAATGGCGCTACGGAACTGCCATCAGGGATCAGTCGCAAGGCCGACTGGAAGGGGCTTGTCTATATCAACGGCAGATACAAGTTTGTCGAAACCGAAGGCATGGAGGCCTCTGCCGGTTACAGCTTTTACCAGACGCTGCACAGTCGTCTGTCATCATTTAACATCACCCAGAATGCGGTTGATCTTTCGTTGAGATACAACGTTATGCCGACAGTGGGTATAGGGGCACAGTATGCCTTTGAGTACATAGCAGTTGGGGGCAAGACCTACGATTACGTACACGCCATCGGGCCATCTCTGTTTATCTCAGAGGGTAACGGGTTTTCCACCGAGGTGCGGTACAGATACCGCAGTAGTCGGTTTTACAATGCCGACCTGTTCCCCGATAACTCGGACAGGAACGGCTCCGATAACGTCATCGGCGTAGCGCAACAGTTCCCCCTTACGGAGGCATCCAACCTCGAAGTGGGTTATGCCTTTAACAAGGCCGATGCCGAAAAAAGCTACTGGCAGTATGATGGCAACAAGGCACATGCAAATCTGATGTACAGTTTCCCTTACAGGGTTTCGTTAAATCTCTATGGTGAGTATTACGCCAAGAGGTACGAGGGTATGTTCAGCTCGTATGAAAAGCAACGCAACGACGATATCCAGACATATGGCTTAACGGCAACAAAGCTGCTGGCAGACAACGTTGGCGTGACCCTTGGACAGACCTATGTCTACAGCAGGTCAAATATAAACAGCTATGACTACAGGAGGAGTGTTTCGAGTCTCTTGTTAAATCTGAGGTTTTAAGGATGAAAAAGACGTTTTTTTTCCAGCTCGTGATATGTTACCTTGCGGCCGTGACATTGGCAAGCGGGGCCGATGATATCGGCAAGGTAGTTGCGCTCAGGGGGCAGGCCCAGATCGAGCGCAACAAGCAGGAGATAGCGGCAAAGGTGCAGGATGGCATCCTGATGATTGACACCGTGGCCACAAAGGAAGCGTCAAGGACAAAGATGCTCTTTATCGATGACAGTGTCCTGACGGTTGGCGAAAAATCCAAGGTGGTTATAAAGGAGTTTGTCTACGGCAAGGACGACAGGAGTAAGGCAGTATTTAACCTGCTCGATGGCAAAATGAGGACTGTTGTTGGCAGGTCGAACTCCGAGGTGCAGACGCCAACCCTGGTGGCTGCGGCCAGGGGAACGGTGATATACTTTGAAACTGGCCTACAGGACTCGGTACCTTACACGACAGTCCTATGCCTTGAGGGACAGGTGGACGTAAGCAGTATCGACCCAACGATCTCCGGTACGGTGACGGTTACCCCTGGCATGATGGCAACCGTGTTAGCGGGCAAGGCTCCCCCGGCTCCCGTTAAGGCCGGTGAGGAGGCATTAAGAAATGCCACACTCAGATGGGGAGAGGTAACCTCCGAAACGTTGGCAGATAATCTGGCATCTGCCGGCAGGGCGGCTGCAATGCTTAACCTCAATCCGCAGCAAACCATAGTGCAAACACCAACTACACCGGTGACAATTGGTGTGGTCTTCCCATAAAAAACTCAGAGGACGATTATGAAAAACAACAAACCAATTACCTGGAATATAAACATAGTGATGTTCGCCCCATTTATTGCCATGCTCCTGGCCCTCATTGTACATAGCTGTGGAGGTGGCGGTGGTGGGGGAGGCTCTTCCACGGGCACTACATCCACAAAGACACCCGTGTCGATGACGATTTTGCTGAAGACTTCTGATACACAACAGGGCAATATTTCTGAAAAGACCATACCGGCTGACATTACGGCAATCAGGATCAGCATCTCCGCTACGGATATGGATACTATTGAGCGTCTGATACAGGTCGGCGGCAAGACCCAGATCACCGAAACCTTTGAGGTGCCCAACGGTCAACGGAGGCTGTTTTTAGTAGAGGCGCTCAATACCTCAGCCGCTGTCCTATTCAAGGGGGACAAGCTGGCAGACCTTGAGGGCTTTCCCACGGCGATTGACATAAAGATGCTGCCGGTAACCGGCCCCCCAACCACTATCGCAGGGATGTGGCAACTACATACGCGGTGTGTTAATCAAACGCAAGACTCTGTCGAAATGTCCCTGGCGTTATATGAAATCAGCAGTGGCAGCTTCTCCGGAAGCACCACCGGCAAGGACAACAACGACTACGATATCAGCCTGACAATCTATGGCAACTATGACACATCAAGCCATTACTTGACTGGCACCGTGATTGTAAACTCACCACGGTATGCCTGTGTAAAGCAATACGCATTTGGCACTACCATGACATCCAACGACACGGGCTACATAGACGCAACTCAGGCAAACCCTTGTGGCTGTGAAACACAGGTGCGTCTGACCCAAACATCATCATCAACCCCTACGCCACTGCCCACTCCGACACTACCTCCCACTCCAACACCAACTCCAACGCCGACTACACAACCCACTCCAACGCCGACTCCCACAGCCACTGCCACCCCAACTCCAACGCCGACTCCTACGCCGAATCCTACATTTGAACCAACGCCTACTCCCATGCCCACTCCGACAATGCCACCACCTCCGCCGCCCACGTTACAGCCAACGCCAACGCCACAACCTACTCCAACGCCGGCTCCTACACCCACCTCCATCGTGGAACCGAGGTTTGGACGGCCCTCCTTGATATCTCCAATCATACTCCAGTCAAACATCGGTTGCTCTCTTTTTTCCTTAAACA
>NZ_JABXWD010000120.1 GCF_019173545.1 Candidatus Magnetobacterium casense
TTAATTTTTTATCTTGACAATCCTATCAATTTATTGTACACTACTCTAAGTGTGTTGGTCAAGCAAGGTGTATACCATTGCTAAAATTTATTTTTCGAAAACTCGAGGATAACTTATTTTCAGTTACTCCTAATGACAAATTTTGTTGGCTTGGAGCAACTGATGCAGAATCAGAAGGCACCTGGAAATGGGTAACTAACGAAAAATTGGAATTTACAAATTGGGATAGTTATCAACCTGATAATTATCAGGGAAATGAGAATTGTCTCGAATACTGGCCCCCGAAAACACAATGGAATTCAGGAACAGAATGGAAATGGAATGATAGCGATTGTTCTAACTCCAAAGTTTCACTTTGCGAATGGGAATCACCATTACCGTCTCAGTACACCCTGACCGTCACGAAGTCCGGCAACGGCTCCGGCAGCGTAACAAGCGCAGACGGCAAGATCAACTGCGGAAGCACATGCTCTGCATCGTACAACACCGGCACGACCGTGACATTAACCGCAACAGCAGACTCCGGCTCAACATTCGGCACCTGGACGGGCTGCGATACCACAAACGCTAACACTTGCACGGTAAACGTAACCTCAAGTAAAAGCGTGACCGTCACCTTCACATCAGGTTGCACCAGTACCACAAGGGGGCTGAAGTACGACTTCAACGGCGATGGCATAGACGACATCCTCTGGCACAACAAGACAACGGGCATGGTATACATCTACCTCATGAAGGAGGACGGAACGGTACTCACACACGGGACACCGGGGACGGTTGACAACCTGACCTGGAAGATCGAGGGCGTGGGCGACTTCAACGGCGACGGCAAGGCTGATATCCTGTGGCAAAACTCAAAGAGCGGTCAGGTTGGTATCTGGCTTATGGATGGTGCCTCAGCGTCAGGCAAGGGCTCGCCCATAACGATGTCAGACCTCAACTGGCACATCAAGAAGGTTGGAGACTTCAACAAGGACGGCAAGTACGATATCGTCTGGCATAACATGACTTCAGGACTGTTGGTTGTCTGGTTCATGGACGGCATGGAGATAGCCGACAAAAAGGTGATTGGGCTAGTCCCCATGAGTGACTGGGATATTATTAAGTAGGCTCTTGGTAAATAGGCTTTCGGTAAATCCGGTAAGTAACTGTTAAGAGGATAGATGCACAACAAGGAGGTTGGTTACGGTGTTGGTAATCAGCCTCCTTGTCTTTTGTATAAGGTTTATTGACAAACTAATGAGTTCCTCTCTTGAGACCTCTGCTGTTATTTCATCCATTGGCAAAGTCAACTATCATGTCGGCTATCGTCTTTTTGACCTTTTGCACATAGACCAGTTCCTCCCTGAGCTGCTTCTCAAGCGTTGCAATCCTGGAATAAAACGGCGTCCGATCAAGCAGTTGTCCCTTGGTCTTCACGTCCTCGCCGTATTGTTGCACAAACTGTTGGCAACCATCCCACTGCTGCCTGCCCTTCGTCGGCGAATGCAACACCGCCGCTACACCGTGGATACGGCATATCAGCGGCCTGTGCTCATAGACAATGCAACGCCCCTGATGGTTCACCGGACACATGAGCCTCAGCATGTGGCTGTCATGCGGACGTCTGGCCACCTGCAGACGGTAGGTCTCGGCATTCTGCAATACGGCCTCGACCAATTGTTGATCTGTGATCTCAGCCAGTCCGCGAAACAGATAGTACTCCTCGATCAGTGTGTAGTGGTAAAACACGGTCGTGCAACAGTTGTCATCGCACCCGTCACAACCAAAGCCGTTATAGACACCCTGCATGTGGGCATACTGCTCGTCGATTTCCAGATATATTTCGCCCAGCTTATCCATAAACGGAGTCAGGTCATTTGCCGCCATTACAGTGTCCCCTTTGTGGAGGGCACGCCCTCGACCCGTGGATTCTTGGCGACGGCCACGGAGAGCGCCCGCGCAAATGCCTTAAATATGGCCTCGTATATATGATGGGCGTCCCTGCCGTAGTGCAGTATGATGTGCAGGTTACACAGGGCGTGATTGCTCAGGCCCCTGAAGAAGTCCTCAAAGAGTGATACCTGCAGGTCCTTGAGCGTACCGAGGGTCTCCTTGACGTGATATACCAGGTATGGCCGTCCGCTGAGGTCAATGACCACCTCCGCCAGCGACTCGTCCATCGGGATGATTGCCGTGCCGTAGCGATTGATCCCCTCCTTGGTGCCAAGCGCCTGTGACAGCACCTGCCCGATGGTGATCCCTATGTCCTCCATCAGGTGATGGTAATCAACCTCCGTGTCGCCCCTGGCCGTTATGTTGATGTCAAACAGGCCGTGTTTGGCCATGAGGTTAAGCATGTGGTTGAGAAACGGTATGGGGGTGTCGATGTGCGCCTCTCCGCTGCCATCGAGGTCTATTTCGACGCTGACATCCGTCTCCGTTGTCTCTCTGTGTGTCTGTGCCCTTCTGTTCATTCAGATACTCCTATCTTGCTGTTTTTTCAGTGCCTTGTCCGCCTGTGCTGTTTTTAATCGCTCGGTGCTTTCCGCTATTGCATCGTTGGTGGTTGGTGATGATAACTGAATTATTCTTGCCTTAATGTTGAACTAAAATACTTATACCAACAACGCTATTTCCTGTTTTAGCCTTAGCCAGTCGTAGCGCTATCATAACGTCTCTTAAGGTTTTTCCATATCCTATGCTACTGTACAATCCTGTTTTTTCTTTATACACACTTTGTATTGTATGGAGAAGTGTATTGTCAAATCTATGTTTAAATAGTATGTTATCACCCTCTGCAAAGATTATAGAGTTATTATTTCGTGTTGATCTATATATTATCTTTTTAAGCTTTATGATAGCTTCACGTAAAATATTACTTCTCAGTTTTACCTCTCCCTCATCTTTATCTGACATGGCAAACGCAGTCTCAAGGTAATCACCAGTTGCATCTCCATCGAATCCGAAATAAAAGATGGTGTTATCTTTTTCTTTATGATCGACGTCGTGAATTTCAATAAATTTACCACTTTGATCCAAGAAAGGTAATAGTGTATTGATAGCGAACTTGATGAACGTTATTGCCAACTGTGCAGACAGGTGTGATTGGGTTGCCAGCAGCTCTTGATTTTGTCCTTCTTCAGGGTTAGGGTGGGCTATGTTGTTACGAATTCCACTCATCAACTTTGTCAAATTTTCCAAGACTTCTTCATTTATAAAGTATTTTTCTTTACTTGCACATAGTTTTTTGATTTCTCCTAACTTGACACCCAAAGTTTCTTTCTCTATGCTTGCATTATTTGCAATGTTTAAGATTATATTTACGACCTCTTCAATACCGGCTGAAAAAGAGAAGACCGAATGGCGATAGTTATAACTTTCCCCTGTTGCTTCTGCAATAAGCCTTGAGTTTATACCAGAGAGCAAGGATGAACGCAAGTGCTCTAAGTTGAAATTTGCAGGAAGTAATTGTTTCATGTTTTCTGTAATGTCGTTAATAATCTGGCGATGTCTAAGAATTTCGGTGTAATTGAATCGCCCAAACTTATCAAAGCCCCTGATTGATGGAAGTTTGCTATATTTGATGTCAAGCCCTTCGGCCTCTAATTGTTCGTAGAATAGCGTTGACTGTCTTTGTCTTGTTGCCGGGTCTTTAGAAAAACTGACCTCCAGCGAATAGACATGCTCGATGTCAAGAACATATGCAAATATAGCTAAGATAGTCTTTAATGACGAAACACCTCCAGATATATCAACATAATAGTATTCATTATAAAGGGGGTTTACTATTGTTTGCAATTGTTCCACAATATCGTCGAACCGCTTGACGTTTTCAACTTCTAATTTGGCCACATGATGCACTATTGCCGTTGTGGAAATACTGTATTGCTCCAGAGTTTCCTGCCATTTCTCAGCAGTATTAAATAGCGCACTGAGGGACTGTTCCGTGTGAAAAATATGTATCTGGTGAAATATAACGTATGCGTTCTTAGTATTAGACCTCAATTCTAGTGTTGCACGTATAATGGCATTGATCATCGTGTAAATGTTCATATTACCAGCCATGATTAATTTAAACCTATACTCTTTATTTTCCATGTTACGAAACTGATTGGTCTATCACTGTCATATATATATATTATACATCATAAGAACTCAAAACACAAATATCCGCAGCAATTTAGATGATAAAGCAGACAATGAGAATTGATAAACTATGGAACTTCTACCTAACCCTCAACCTAACCACCCAACCCCTTATGGGGTCAAGGGGGCTGGCCCCCTTGCAGGGGAGGTCTGAGGAGGGGGCGGAGCCGCCCTCCTTCTTTCTTGCCTAACACTCATCCACGGTGGTGGGGCATTTCCTGTTCTTGTAGAACTCGTAAAACAGCAACGGGACCGCTATGAGCGTCAATAACGTGGCAACCACCGCCCCGGTCATCATGGAAATGGCAAGGCCCTGAAAGATCGGATCGAAGAGCATTACGAGGGAGCCTACCAGGACGGCCAGCGCAGTCAACGCAATTGGCCGAAACCTCACCGCACCGGCCTTGATGATGGCATCCTTGAGATTGCCGGATTCGTTCCAATCGACCTGGATGAAATCGACCAGGAGTATCGAGTTCCTGACGATTATCCCGGCCAACGCTATAAAGCCTATCATGCTGGTGGCCGTAAAAAACGCACACATCATCCAGTGCCCGGGCAGGATGCCAACGAGCGTAAGTGGAATCGGTACCATTATTATCAGGGGCGTGATGAAGTTCTTAAACCATCCCACAACCAATACGTATATCAACACGAGCACAACGCCAAAGGCTATTCCCATGTCCCTGAACACATCATAGGTTATCTGCCACTCGCCATCCCACTTCATCGAGTACGTCTTGTCAAGCCAGGGCATACCGGAAAAGTACTGTTTAAGCTCGTACCCTTCGGGGAGTTTTAACCCTTTGATGACATCCTTCATCTTGAGGATCACGTATGCGGGGCTTTCCTCTTTGCCTGCCACGTCGGCGGTGACGTATGTGACCCGCCTGAGGTTCTTGTGATAGATGGTCTTGTCCTCGGTCTCCTTTTTGATACGTACCAGTTCCATCAGCGGTAACAACGTGCCGTTTTGCGAAGGCACCGTGATGCCCTCCAGGACACTGAGGCCTGACCTCTTTTGCAGTGTGGCCTGTAACACCACCTCCACCGGTTCCTTGTCGGTCTCCGAGTGCAGGAGCCCTACACTCATACCGCTTAGGGTTGTCCTCATCGTACCGGCAATGGCCTCGGCACTGACGCCACTGCGGGATGCCTTGTCCATGTCGGTTTCAAAGACATACTTGACCTGGTCGTCCTCCACCATCCAGTCTACGTCAACAACGCCATCGGTCTTTTTGAAGATTCCCATAATGTCCCTGGCGATTTCGATCTGTCGTGTCGTGTCGGGACCGTAGACCTCGGCCACTAGCGTGCTCATTACGGGCGGGCCGGGGGGGATTTCCGCAATCTTTATGTTGGCGCCATAGCGGGCGGCTATCTCACCGAGCGGGGCGCGGATACGCTTGGCTATGTCGTGACTCTGGGCGGTACGCTTGCTCTTGTCGAGCAGGTTTATCTGGATGTCGGCCATGTTGGCACCCTGACGCATGTAGTAGTGTCTGACCAGACCGTTGAAGTTAAACGGGGCAGACGTCCCTATGTACAACTGAAAGTCCATGACCTCGGCAACGGTCTTTATGTATTCCGACAGGGCTCGTGTGACCTCGGCTGTTTTTTCAAGCGTGGTGCCCTCTGGCATGTCTATGATCACCTGCAACTCGCTTTTGTTGTCAAACGGGAGCATCTTGACGGTCACCAACTTCAGCGGCAATAGCGATACAGCTCCACCCAGAAGCGACAACACTGCCAGCAGGGCAGCATATCTATAGAGGCGATGCTCAAGGAGCGGTTTCATTATTTTTTCATAGAGCGATAACATTCCCTGTCCTTCGTCGTCCTGTTCCGGGGAATTGTGGGAGTCGTGCTTAACGTTTTTGAGTACCATGTAGCCCATCCACGGGGTCACGATAAAGGCGATCAGCAGGGAGAATATCATGGCGTATGAGACGCCAACCGGGATTGGTCTCATATACGGCCCCATCAGACCACTGACAAAGGCCATCGGCATAAGGGCGGCGATCACGGCAAATGTGGCCAGGATCGTCGGATTACCCACCTCATCCACGGCTGTTACGGCACTGCTTACGCTTGCCCCGTGGAGTTTGAAGTGTCGGTGGATGTTCTCCACGACCACTATGGCATCGTCAACAAGTATGCCGATTGAAAAGATCAGTGAAAAGAGCGTCACGCGATTTAGCGTATAACCAAAGAGGTAGTTTATCAACAGCGTAAGGGCCAGCGTCACCGGAACGGCCACCGCCACCACGATCGATTCCTTAAATCCAAGAGTGAAGGCTATCAGCAGGATTACCGAAAACGTTGCAATTAAGAGGTGCTCCAGTAGGGAGTCGGACTTTTCCTTTGCCGTTTTGCCGTAGTCGCGTGTCACGGTGACGTTGATGCCATCAGGGATGAGCCAACCCTTTAGGTGTTCCACTTTTTCGATGGCCTGTTCGGCAATTGTGGTGGCATTTGCCCCCTTGGTTTTTGCCAGGGCTATTGTGACGGCGTTTGAGAGGCCGGGGTGATTTGCCCGTGCCCCGTGGCCCATAAAGACGTAACTGGATGGTTCACCAGGGCCGTCCGTGACATCGGCCACGTCTCTCAGATAGACGGCAGAGCCGTTATGGACACCTACAATGATGTCTCTGACGTCCTGTGCTGATTGCAAGTTCTTGCCGGTTTCAACTACGTACTCCACGTTGTCTTGCTGGAACACCCCGGAGGGGATCAGTACGTTTGAGTTCTTGAGCGCATTGATTATATATAGCGGTGACAGTCCATATCCCTTGAGTCTTTCCGGGCTGAACGTCACCCTGAGTTGTCTCGTCTGTCCGCCGGTGACGTATATTTCGGCGACGTTGTTGTCTTTCTTGATTTCATCCGCAACCTGCATGGCAACGCGTCTCAACTGATAGGCGGAGTACTCGTCGCTTGAAAGCGTCAGAGACACTATCGGCACCTCGTCAATGGACTTGGGCTTGATCAATGGCCGTGAGACACCTGCGGGGATTTTGTCGAAGTTGGCGGCGAGTTTTTGATGAAGTTTTACGGAGCTTTTTTCGGTGTCTTCACCGACGTAGAACCTGACTATGGCCAGCGTGAAACCGGGTCTTGTCACCGAGTAGACGTACTCCACACCCGTGATTTCGGAAAGAACCTTCTCCATCTGGTATGTGACAAGCTGTTCCATCTCCCTGGCAGACGCCCCCGGATAGCTGACCATGACATCAAACATTGGCACCACTATCTGCGGCTCTTCCTCGCGCGGGGTCACGGAGACGGCAAACAACCCCATCAGCAGAGAGGCAAAGACAATTAACGGCGTGAGTTTTGACTTTATAAACGAAGCCGCTATCTTGCCTGATATCCCCAGGTGTTGCATGTCCTACTTTGTACCCTCAGTGGATGTTGCCCCTGTCCCGGAAATCGTCCCACCGTCGATGGCATTGCCCACACCGCCTACGACTACCTCATCGCCCTCATTCAGCCCGGAGAGCACCTCAACGGCGGCCTTGTCCGTATAGACCTTGCCGGCCTTAACCATCCGGAAACTTACAACACCCTCCTTGCTGACGGTGTAAACGCCGGTCAACTGACCCTTCTCCACCACTGCGGTCTGCGGCACCAGGATGACCTTGCGCATACCGCCGGGGATATCAACTCTGGCATTAAAGCCACTTCTAACGCCCCTAACGGCTACGGATATCTTGATGATAAACGTCCTGCTGGCAGCGTCTACCTGTGGGCTGACCTCGGACACGGTACCCGTGTCACTGCTGCCCAGGGCATCTATATGGATGTTGACCTTCTGCCCGATGGCTACGTGATTATACATGCGTTCATCGAGGCTCAGGTTTATCGTGTAGTTTCCAGCCTGTTCAATCGTTATAAGGGGCATCCCCGGTGCGGCCATCGTTCCGGCTTCAACCATCTTTTTGACTATAACGCCGTCAAAGGGGGCTGTGATCTTCGTGTAGCCAAAGTACACCTTTACTTCGTTAATGGCGGCCTCGGTACGTCCAATCATCGCCTTTGCCTGCTGCACCGACAGGGCAGCCATATTGCGCTTGCCATCGACTTCGTCAAACTCCTGGGCAGTCAGTACCTTCTCTACATAGAGTCGCTTGTAGCGTGTGTAGGTGATATCGGCGAGGCGTTTTGTCTCCAGCGCCATATCGTGGGCGACCTTCGCCTCGGCATGTGCGGCCTGTGCCTGTGCGAGCTTTTTGGCAAACTCCGTATCGTCTATTTCGATCAGGACTTTTCCGGCCCGTACCGTGTCGCTTTCTTTGACGTGGATGGCCTTTATCTGACCCATTACGCGGGCCGATAGCACGGTGATGTTCTCCGCCCTGACCGTGCCGCTGCTCTCATAGACGTCCTGCACCTCCGTGGCTGCAACCTTTTCCGTTGTGACGCCTTTTACAACCGGACGGGAGACCTTCTCTGTTGTTTCATGTTTGGTCTTTTCACATGAAGTCAGCAAAACTATTATCACAAGTAATATAGTAACCTTCGAGTTAATTAAATACAAAGTACGTGGCATTTTTACGGGGTCAAGGGGGCCGTGACCCCTTGCAGGGGGTTCTGAAGGGGGGCGGAGGGGGTGGGGCACGATTTTCTCGCAGCGGGTCGCACCCGCCCCTGCCACAAACAGCCCCTTTCTTTTTGTATTGCACCGAATCGAAACGCGCTGTAAAAATACCTTATGTCTTAACATTGCCGCTATCTCCTCTGTATATCAAAAACATTTAAAATTCTCCCGGCATAAAACTCCAGTGTCGCCAGTGCTATGATGTGTTGCCCCTTCGCCGCGGCAACATCTGCACTGGCCTTGTCCGTAGCCGCCTGCACGTCCAGCAGGGAGACCATCGGGGCCATGGCATTGGCGTATCGCTTGGCCGTAAGCCTCAGTCCTTCCTCGGCAGCGCTCAGGGCATCCAGCGCCAGGGCCAGCTTCTTTTCGCTCTCCACGACCCCAAGATAGGCGTCATAGACCTCAAACCCGGCCTGTTTCCTCAGTCCCTCCAGATACTCTGCCGCCTCTTTGGCCTTGTACCTGGCCTTTGCTATTTCGTGCTCACGCTTGAGGCCGTCAAATACGTTTATCCGCATAAACGCCATAAGCTGATAGCTATCCCCGTCGGAGCCAAACGGTATGTTGCGATCGTTGAACTGATAGTTGCCACCCACACCGATCAAAGGCAGATATTCGGCCTGTGCCATTTTTATCATTTTTTTTGCCGTTTCGTTATTTTTTTCCATGGAGAGCACGTCGGCCCTCCTGGCAGCGCCGGCGTTGTATTCCTCATACGGAAGCAGTTCTATGATGATATCCTCATCCACAATGCCATACGGCTCGCTTGAACCAATCATGAGGCCCAGGAAGCGTTTTGAGG